>DASSGI010000225.1:0-27742 GCA_035857655.1 Casimicrobiaceae bacterium
CATCTCGCTGACAGTGACCGATTCAAGCGGATTGACCCATACTTCGTTCCGTGACGTGCTGCCGCGCACGTCGACGATCACACTGGAGACGGATCCGCCGGGTTTGAGTCTGACGCTGGACGGCCAACCCTACACCGGCCCGGTAGTCGGCGTAGCCGGGATGATCCGCACCATCGGCGCTCCCACGCCACAAGTGGTGGGGAAAGTGAAGCACGCGTTCCGGAGATGGACCGACGGTGGCAGGGCCACGCACAACATCACGACCTCTACAACCAACACGAGCTACACGGCGAAGTTCTCGCGGAGTTCAAGTTGGTTTTGGCAACGTTGAGTCGGCAACGAGAATTCTCTGCGTCACGCGATCCAGGTTGTCTCGCCGCAAGTTAGTCCCGCCGGTCGGCAGTGACTAGCTACTGTTAGCTCTCCGGCCTGGCAGCAAGCAATTCGCTCGCGGCGCCGCTGCTACGGCTCGCCGCTCGCAAGCGCGAGCGCGACGGGCGACGCGAGCCGGTAGATCGGCACTTCGCTGGGAGCGCCTTCGACGGTGCCGACCTTGTCGACGGGAACGATGCCGATCGTCACGAAGCTCGACGCCGACTCGGGCTCGAGCGCCACTGCGGCGAGTAGCGCGTTCGGCTGCCCCATGCGCACCACGTACGACCCCGCGGCAAATGGCAACTTCCTGCGGACGAGCTCGGTGCGCACGGTGACGCGCACATGGCCTTCGACGGTCGTCGCAGCGACGTCCTTGTCGGTGACGCGATAAGCGTCGACATCGAGCGTCACCGGCCGAACGAGGCGTTCGACTGAAACGCCGTTCAGCGCGAGGCGGCGCGCGAGATCGCGATACGCCGGCGGCAGCACATACGCATACGGCCGCGGGCGAACGAGCAACGACTCCGCCTCGAGCGAATCGTCGAAAGCGACCGTCAGCGGACGATCGGCGCCCGTCACCGGATCGAGCATCGCGAGCGTGCGCTCGACAGCCTTTTGCCGCGAAGTCACGACGAAGGGCGCCGCGGCCGGCGCGCGGGCGATCGCATCACGGATCCCCGCGACGGTGCGCATCACGCGCTCGGAATTGGCGGCGGTCGTGCGAAGCACGGCCTCGAGCGCGACGACGTGCGTGTGCACGCGGCGCAGGAAATGATCACGTCCGATGCCGACGCCGCGGGTTTCGAGCAGGAACGAGATCGAGCCCTGCAGCCCGAATGTGTTGCGCGAGATGTCGGGAGCGAGGCCGCCCATCTGTACGCGCTTCTCGGTCTCGCGGTATGAGGTCGTGTAGTACCAGCCGTGCTTGTAGCCCGCGGCATCGAGCGCCGCGGTGATCGCCGAGCGGTAGTTGGCGTCGGCGAAGCGCGTCAGCTCCGCCGGGACGTTCGGGTTCGTCGCGTAGATGAGCGTCATGTCGTACGCGTTGACGACGCCCCATTTCTGGATCCACCGGTTGGCGACCGAAAACTCGTGGCAATCGACGACAACTTGCGGCTGGTACGCGTTCATCGCACGATGAACGACGGCCGTTTCGGGCAGGTCGAACTTGACGTGATCACGATTGATGTCGATGCCGTTGGCCGTCCGGCGCGTAAAGCGCGCCGCGCCGTCGGGGTTCGCGCGCGGTACGATCAGAACCGTGATGCGGTCGAGCAGCGGGTTCAGGTCGCCGACAGCGAGTCGCTCGGCAATTGCAAGCATCGCTTCGCCGCCGGCCGGTTCGTCGCCGTGCTGGAGCCCCTGCAGCCAGACGACGGGGCGGTTCAATCGCAGCACGTCGGCGACGGAGGCGACCGGCGCATTCGACAGAACGAGCATCGGAATCGAGCGACCTTCCTGCGAATCGCCGAGGATTCGCACGTGCACATGTGCTGTACGCGTCGTGAGGTCGGAGATCCACGCGATGAGCTCGTCGTGCGTCGCGAAGTCGCTGCGTCCGGGCGCGAATCCCGGCGTGTGATAGGAGACTCCCGCCGGGTCCGGAAAGCGGGACTTGACGGCATCGGGCTCGTCGTACGCGCCGGCGAGCGTCGCGAACGCAGCTGCAACGAAGGCGACGACGACAGCGACGAAGGAGCGAGGTAGCCGCATGACAAGGACTCCGTGGCGGGAAGGCGCGCCCGATTATAGGCGTGCAGCCGATGCCTTCGCCGCGGGTCGCCGCAGAACCCGTTAACATCTGCACTCGGACCCGATCGCACCATGCGCTTTACCGTCGCCACCTACAACATCCACAAGGGCTTCACGCAGCTCAATCGCCGGATGGTGATCCACGAGTTGCGCGACCGTCTTCACGGTCTTGCCGCCGATATCGTGTTCCTGCAGGAAGTCGTCGGCGTCCATCGCGGACACGCCGCGCGCCACCAGGACTGGCCGGTCAAGCCGCAGCACGAGTTCATCGCCGACAAGGTCTGGCGCGAGGTTGCCTACGGCAAGAACGCGATCTCGCACCACGGCCACCACGGCAACGCGATGCTGTCGCGCTATCCGATCCTCGAGCAGGAGAATCTCGACATCTCCGCGCACGCGTTCGAGAGCCGGGGACTCCTGCATTGCGCGATCCGGGTGCGCTCGGACGCGCCGCCGCTGCATTGCCTCAACGTCCACCTCGGTCTCTTCGAGCGCGGGCGCCAGTGGCAGCTGCGCGCGCTCTGCGAACGGATCCGTGCAACGGTGCCCAGGGACGCGCCGCTGATCATCGCTGGCGACTTCAACGACTGGCGGCGGAAGGCAAACCGGCTCTTGATCGAGGAGCTGGGCGTCACCGAAGTGTTCGAGGCGGTTCGTGGGCGTCCCGCGCGGACTTTTCCGTCCGTCCTGCCGGTATTCAGTCTCGACCGGATCTACGCGCGCGGGCTGTCGATCGTCGACGCGCACCTTCACTATGCGTACCCCGGCGGGCGAATCTCCGACCACGCGGCGCTGCACGCGACGTTCGACCTCAGATGGAAGCGTCGGTAAACCGCTTCCTTCCCGGGAACCGCGTCACGCTGCTTCGCAGCGGCGGCGAATACTTTCCGGCGCTCGTCCACGCGATCGACCGCGCGGACCGCGAGGTCTGGCTCGAGACCTACATCTACGCCGACGACGATGTCGGTCGGATCGTCACGGCCGCGCTCGTTCGCGCCGCGCAGCGCGGGATCGTCGTCCGCGTGCTGGTCGACGGCTGGGGCGCCAAGCATTACCTGACTGCGGCGATCGAGCGCGAGCTCGAGAACGGGAAGGTATCGCTGCTCAAGTATCGTCCCGAGGTCGCACCGTGGCAGTTCCGCTCGCATCGGCTGCGGCGTCTTCATCGCAAGCTTGCCCACATCGACGGACGCATCGCGTTCGTCGGCGGCATCAACATCATCGACGACGTCAACACGCCTGGACACAAGCCGCCGCGCGTGGACTTTGCGCTGCGCATCGAGGGGCCGCTGCTCGTCCCGATCGTGCGCACGATGCAGCGCGTCTGGGCGATCAATGAGCTCGTGCAGTTCCGGACGAGCGAGGTGCCCCTGTTCCCGTCGCCGCGGCGGGCGCAGCGTGCGGGCGCGCAGACAGCGAAGTTCCTGATCCGCGACAACCTCCGCCATCGCCGCGACATCGAGACCGCGTACCTCGCTGCGATCCGGACCGCGAAGCACGAGATCCTGATCGCGAGCTCGTACTTCTTTCCGGGAATCCGCTTTCGCCGCGCGATCATTGCCGCTGCGGACCGTGGCGTCGCCGTGACGCTGTTGTTGCAGGGGCGCGTCGAGTACCTGCTGCTCCACTACGCGTCGCGCGCGCTGTACGGGCAACTGCTGACCGCGGGCATCAACATCCAAGAATACTATCAGTCGTTCCTGCACGCGAAGGTCGCGGTGATCGACGGGCTCGTCGCGACGGTGGGATCGTCGAACATCGATCCGTACAGCCTGCTGATGGCGCGCGAAGCGAACGTGTTCGTACGCGATCCGGACTTCGCGAGCCAGCTGCGCGACGAGCTGATGCGGATGATCGACGACGGCTCGCGTCGCGTGCGGCAGCAGCACTGGGCGCTGCGCCCGCGGCCGTACAAGGCGCTGATCTGGCTCGCCTATGGAGTGGTTCGCGTCGCAATGGGGCTTCTCGGCTACGGCGGCAACGAATGGTTCCGCGGCAGGCGGCGGAAGCCGCGCGTCTGGCTCCCGCTTCACCGCGGCGCGGAGTGAAATCGACTTGGTGCGTCACGTCGGTTTGCTACACTGACCGGCGACCGGTTCGTGCGCGTGCGCGCTGCCGCGTAAGTCGCTCGATCCGGTCGATTTCCTCGAACAAGTCGATGCGTCGCCACCCGACCTTGCCGTTACCGAGCGCCAACACCGCGCGCGGCGGCGACTGGCGCACGATCCGCACGCTGCTGCCCTACCTTTGGGCTTACAAGAACCGCGTCATTCTGGCGGTGGGCGCGCTCATCGCGGCGAAGCTCGCGAACGTCGGCGTTCCTCTGCTGATGAAGGAGATCGTCGACAGCCTTGACGCGCGAACGGCGATGCTTGCGGTCCCGCTCGCGCTCATTGCCGCCTACGGCCTGCTGCGGCTCTCGACGACCGCGTTCACCGAGCTGCGCGAGTTTCTGTTCGCCAAGGTCACGCAGCGCGCGGTGCGCACGATCGCGCTCGAGGTCTTCCGGCACTTGCATGCGCTGTCGCTGCGCTTCCATCTCGCTCGGCAGACCGGCGGGCTCACCCGCGACGTCGAGCGCGGCCAGCGAGGGATCTCGACGCTGATCAGCTATACGCTGTTCTCGATCCTGCCGACCGTCGTCGAGATAGGCCTCGTCTCGGCGATCCTGATTGCGCGCTACGACTGGACGTTCGTCGCGATCACGCTGACCGCGCTCGCGCTCTACGTCGCCGCGACGGTGATGATCACCAACTGGCGGACCGCGTTCCGCCGTCAGATGAACGAGCTCGATTCGAAGGCGAACACGCGCGCGATCGACAGCCTTCTCAACTACGAGACTGTCAAGTATTTCGGCAACGAGGAGTTCGAGGCGCGCCGTTACGACGAGAGCATGCGGCACTGGGAGGCCGCGGCCGTCAAGAGCCAGACGTCCCTCTCGTTCCTCAACATCACGCAGAGCGCGGTCATCGCGATCGCCGTTACGCTGATCATGTGGCGTGCGACCGCGGGTGTGGTCGCCGGCACGATGACGATCGGCGATCTCGTGCTGGTCAACGCGTTCATGATCCAGATCTACATCCCGCTCAACTTCCTGGGCGTCCTCTATCGCGAGATCAAGCAGGCGCTCGCCGACATGGAGCGGATGTTCGCGCTCGCGCACGAGCACACCGAGGTCGCCGACACGCCCGGTGCGCCGACGCTCGTCGTCGGCGCCGGCGAAGTGCGGTTCGAACACGTCGATTTCGGTTACGAATCGAACCGGCAGATCCTGTTCGACGTGAGCTTCACGATCCCGGCCGGCAAGACGGTCGCCGTCGTCGGACCGTCGGGCGCGGGCAAGAGCACGCTCTCGAGGCTTCTCTTCCGCTTCTACGACGTGACCGGCGGACGCGTCACGGTGAACGGGCAGGACATCCGGCACATCCAGCAGGCGAGCCTGCGCGCCGCGATCGGAATCGTCCCCCAGGACACCGTGCTCTTCAACGACACGATCGAGTACAACATCGCGTACGGGCGGCCCGGCGCGACGCCCGAGGAGATCGTCGCCGCGGCGAAGCTCGCGCAGATCCACGCGTTCATCGAGAGCACGCCCGAGGGCTATGCGACTCCGGTCGGCGAGCGCGGATTGAAGCTCTCGGGCGGGGAGAAGCAGCGCGTCGCGATCGCGCGCGCGGTGCTCAAGTCGCCGCGGATCCTCGTCTTCGACGAGGCGACGTCCGCGCTCGATTCGAAGTCCGAGAAGGCCATCCAGGCCGAGCTCAGACAGATCGCCGAGGACCGGACGACGCTCACGATCGCGCACCGCCTCTCGACGATCATCGATGCCGACGAGATCCTCGTTCTCGATCACGGCCGGATCGTCGAGCGGGGCACGCACGGCGCGCTTCTTGCTATGGACGGGACGTATGCCCGGATGTGGCAGCTGCAGCAGACGGAAGCGCAGGCCGGGTCGGCTTCCTCGAAATCCGATGGGACGCTGTCATCGGAGCGAGGGGTCGACGCGTTTGACCGCGATGCGGGGTCGACCGTAGCCCCGATTTCCGTCTCGCCGGCAGTCCCGTAGCAGAACGATCGTTTGTAGCGGACAAGACCCTTGGGGCCCAGGGGGGATTGGCGAGCCCCGTAGCCCGTGTTATAAAAGCGCCGGGAAGTTGAGGTCCGACTTGATGAAACGCCGCCTTTTGTTTGTTTTTCTAACGCTTACCGCGTCCTTCGCGGTGCAGGCGGCCGACGGCGATTCGCGCGATCCCGCGAAGCTCAAGCTTGCATCGGTAAACGCCATCGTCGTCGATCAATCGGCGCACCGCCCGATATACATGAAGGGCGCCGACGACGTGACGCCGATTGCGTCGCTCACGAAGCTCATGACGGCGATCGTGACGCTCGATGCGAAGTTGCCGATGGAGGAGGCAATTGCCATCGACACCGACGACTTCGATTACCTGAAGGGCTCGAAGTCGCGGCTGCGCATGGGCGCCACGCTGACGCGCAGGGAAATGTTACGGCTTGCGCTGATGGCCTCGGAAAATCGTGCAGCCGCGGCGCTCGCGCGCACCTATCCGGGCGGCACCGAGGCATTCGTCCACGCGATGAACGCGAAGGCGCGCGAGCTCGGGATGACCCGCACGAGCTACGCCGACCCGACCGGCCTATCGGCGCGCAACGTCTCGACGGCGAACGACCTGGCGACGCTCGTCGCCGCGGCCGCCGAGTATCCGGAGATCCGCGAGTTCAGCACGACGCCGAGCGCATTCGTCGAAGTTCAGCCCACCGGCCAGGTGATCGGGTTCAACAACACCAATGGGCTCGTCAAAAGCTCGAGCTGGAACATTCACCTGTCGAAGACGGGTTACATCCGTGAAGCCGGCAAGTGCCTCGTCATGCTGGCTACGATCGCGAGCAAGCCGTTCGTCATCGTGCTGCTCGACTCGGCAGGGAAATACACGCGGCAGGGCGATGCGCAGCGCGTGCGCGAATGGCTCGAGAGCGGCAAGTCGAGCTCGCCTGTCAAGGCAGTGAAGGGGACGACCACCACGACGAAGGCGGCCAAGGTGAAAACGGGCTACGCGTCGTCGCGGCACGCGAAACCCGGCGCCAACGCGAAGATCCGTACGCAGTCGAAGGCGCTCGGCGCCTGATTGCCTCATTGCTCCGAACGACGGCCGCCACGCGCGGCCGTTTTCGTTTGGGGTGCGGGCGAGGGCCCCAGGCGGGACGGCGGTGCAACCGCGCGCGTGCGCCCGGTGAAGGCGGGCGGAGAGACTGGCGCTCTCCGAGCCTCGCGTCTGTAGACGTCAACATGTGACGCTGTACGTCGCCGAGAAACGACCGGGACTCGCGGGAGAACGCATGTGCTGCAACCCGCTAGGCGGACGTGCTTTGCAGCACGCTAAGTTCTTCCGCGAGTCCCGGCCGTTTCGCCGCGCCGGCTGCATCGCAAATGGCGCCTCACCGCCGCCGATGCTGCTCGAGAAGCTCCTTCGCGTGCGCGCGCGATTTCGCGGTGATCGCGCTGCCCGCGAGCATCCGTGCGAGCTCCTCCACGCGACCGCCTGTGTTGAGCGTCTCTACATCGGCGCGAACGGCGGCATCGTCGCCGCGCTTGGTCACGCGGAAGTGCGCGTCGGCGAACGTCGCGACTTGCGGCAGGTGCGTCACGCAGAGGACTTGCCGATGCGCGCCGAGCGCCTGCAGCAGCTTTCCCACGGTCGCTGCGACGGCGCCGCCGATTCCCGCGTCGACTTCATCGAAGACGAGCGTCGGGACCGCGGCCACTTCGCTCGTGACGACCTGTATCGCGAGCGCGATGCGCGACAGCTCGCCCCCGGATGCGACCTTCGCCAGCGGACCGAGCTGCTGCTTCGGATGACTCGCAACGCGAAATTCCACGTTCTCCCTGCCGTAGGCGGCCGGAGTCGCCAGCGGTTCGAGCCCGATCTCGAGGCGTCCGCCCGCCATCGCGAGCTGCTGCATCGCGTCGGTCACGCGCGATTCGAGCTCGTGCGCGGCAAACTCGCGCTTCGCCGAGAGCTGGCGCGCGAGCGCGTCGTACTGCGCCTGCGCCTCCCTTTCGCGCTTGGCGAGCCGGCCTGCATCGGCCGACTCGGCGAGCGCCGCGAGACGCGCCTCCGTATCCACGAGCAGATCCGGTAGCGCCTCGGGCCGAACCCGATGCTTGCGCGCAACGTCGTGAATCGCGGCGAGGCGCTCGTCGATCCGCGCGAGCTCGCGCGGGTCGAGGTCGAGCGTCTGGCGGTAGCGTCGCAGCGCGCGCGCTGCTTCGTCGACCTGAATACGTGCGGGCTCCAGCAGCGCCACGATCGTCTCGAGCGCCGGGTCGCGCGCGGCGCCGGCCGCGAGCTTCGCGATGACCGCCGAAAGCCGCCGCACGAGCGCGTCGTCGCCTTCCGTCAACGCGTCTTCGCCGGCGCTGGCCGCTTCGAGAAGCGTTGCCGCATGCGCGAGGCGCGTCTGCTGCTGCGACAGCGTTGCCCATTCATCGGCCGTCATGTCGAGCTTCGCAAGCTCGGTGCGGCGCGCTTCGAGCGCCTCGCGTTCGGCGGCAGAGGCCCGCGCTGCCTGCGCCGCGGACTCGCATCGGTCGGCGGCTTCTCGCCACGCGCGCCAGGCGCCGGCGGTTTCGCGAGCGAGCGTCGCGAATCCGCCGAATGCGTCGACCAGGGTCCTCTGCACGTCCGCCGCGGTGAGCGACTGGTGCGCGTGCTGGCCATGCAGGTCGACGAGACGCTCGCCGACTTCCTTCAACTGCGCAAGCGTCGCCGGCCGGCCGTTGATCCAGGCTCGGCTTCTTCCGTCGGCGTCGAGCGTTCTGCGCAGCAGGAGCGACGCAGGCTCGTCGGCGAGGCCTTGCGCGTCGAGCCAGGCAGCGATTTCAGGCTGCCCTTCGACAACGAACTCGGCAGCAAGCTCGGCGCGCTCGGAGCCGGGCCGCAATTGCCGCAGCTCGAACCGATCGCCGAGCAACAAACCGAGCGCATCGAGCAGGATCGACTTCCCCGCGCCGGTCTCGCCGGTCAGCACCGAAAACCCGTTATCGAGCTCGAGCTCGAGCGCTTCGACGACGACGAAGTTGCGGATGGAGAGCAGCCGGAGCATGAGCAAGATAAGTAGGGTCAGAGACGACTTTCCATCAGGATTCGCGCAAGCTTCGCTTGAAGCAGGAAAGTCGTCTCTGACCCTACTTATTTGCCGCGCAGCCGCTCCGGCGTTTCGCTCCAGTGCAGCTTCTCGCGCAGCATCGCGAAATAGTCGTGACCCTCGGGGTGCAGAAGCCGCGATTCGAACGGCGCGCGGCGCACCGTGAAGCGTTCGCCTTCGGCGAGCGCGAAATGGGCCTGGCCGTCGCAATGGAGAGCGGCGTCCTTGCCGCGCTCGAGCCGGATCGCGATCGTCGCCGTATCGGCGACCGCGATCGGCCGGTGAGTCAGCGCGTGCGGCGCGACGGGGACCAGCGCGAGCGCGCGTATCTGCGGATCGAGGATCGGACCACCGGCGGAAAGCGCGTACGCGGTCGAGCCGGTCGGCGTCGCGACGATGACGCCGTCGGCGCGCATCACGTAGACGAAGCGACCGTCGATCTCGACGGCGCACTCGATCATCGTGCCTCCGCCGCCGCGATTCAGGACGACGTCGTTCAGCGCCAGCACGGATTCGAGCGAGCCGTCGGCGTGCACGAATTCGGCGACGAGCAGCGTGCGGCGCTCCTCGACGTAGCGTCCCTTCAGCATCGCGGCGAGCATCGGTTCCATCCGCGCGATCGGGAGATCGGTGAGGAAGCCGAGGCGCCCCTGGTTGATCCCGATCACAGGGATGTTGAGCGGCGCGAGGCGGCGCGCGATGCCGAGCATGGTGCCGTCGCCGCCGACGACGACGGCGACATCGGCCTTCGACGCGAGCGCTTCGGCCGGCGACGACGGATACCCCGGAAGCGAGGTTGTGCGCGCGGTCTGCTCTTCGATGACGACATCGTGCCCGTTGGCCGCGAGGAACGCGGCCAGCCTCGAGAGCGGTTCGGCTAGGTCGGTGCCGGTCTGGCGACCGACGAGCGCCACCCGGCGCAACGCCGTCGCGGCAGAGGGGGCGGTGGGCTGCGGAGTCATCGCCGCGATTAGAGCACAGCCCATGCTCTCGCCATAGCCGACCAACGCATGATGGAGCCGCACTCCGAAGCGGCGGAAGACCACCATCCACTCGGGAGAGCGCGCGGCAGGCCATTGCCGTCTGTAAAATGGAGGGATGCTGGATCCCCGCGCGCAATACCTGCTCAAGACGTTGGTCGAGCGGTTCGTGACCGACGGTCAACCGGTCGGCTCGCGCGTGCTGTCGAAGCAGCCGGGCCTCGAGCTTTCGCCGGCGACGATCCGTAACGTGATGGCCGACCTCGAGGAGATGGGCTATATCGCGAGCCCGCACACCTCGGCAGGGCGCGTGCCCACGTCGAAGGGCTACCGCTTCTTCGTCGACAGCCTGATGGTCGTGAAGCCGCTCGAGCAGGGCGAAATCCATCGACTCGAAGGCGAGCTCACCGCCGACCGTCCGCAGCACCTGCTCACTGCGGCCGGAACGCTGCTCTCGCAGCTCACGCATTTCGCCGGCGTCGTGATGACGCCCAAGCGCGGCGAGACGACGTTCAGGCACATCGAGTTCCTGCGGCTTTCCGAGCGGCGGGTGCTCCTCATCATCGTCACCTCGGAAGGCGACGTGCAGAACCGGATCCTGCACACCGAGCGTTCGTACGCGCAGTCGCAGCTCGTCGAAGCGACGAACTTCTTCAATCAGCATTACGCGGGACAGACTTACGGCGCCGTACGATCGGCGCTGGCCGACGAGCTCAAATCGCTGCGCGAGGACATCGTCGCGCTGATGACCGCCGCAGTCGAAGTCGGCGGCGCTGCTCTCGCCGAGGGCGAGGCGCTCGTCGTCCATGGCGAGAAGAACCTGCTCGAAGCCTCGGACCTCGCCTCCGACATGGTGCGGTTGCGCGGCCTTTTCGAGCTGTTCGAGCAGAAGACGTCGCTCCTTCACCTCCTCGATCTGTCGCAGCGTTCGCAGGGCGTGCAGATCTACATCGGCGGCGAATCCGGGCTCGTTCCGCTCGACGAGTGCAGCGTGATCGCGGCCCCGTACGAGGTCGATGGCCGCATCATCGGGACGCTCGGCGTCATCGGCCCGACGCGGATGGCCTACGAGCGCGTGATACCGATCGTCGACGTCACCGCTCGACTGTTGTCGAACGCGCTCACGCAGCAGCTTTCCGACTGATGTCGGATGCCGCGCGGCACCCCAACGCGGCGCTGATCGCGCGTTTCTACGATGCGCTCGGGCGCCGCGACGCCGCGACGATGATCGCCTGTTACGCGCCCGACGCGACGTTTTCCGATCCGGTGTTCCCCGCGCTCGACGCAGCGGGGGTCGCAGCGATGTGGGAAATGCTCTGCGCGCGCGGCAAGGACCTCGCCGTCGTCGCGTCCGATATCGCCGCCGATGCCGAGAGCGGTCGCGCGCACTGGGTCGCGACCTACACGTTCTCCGGAACGGGGCGCACGGTCGAGAATCGGATCGACGCGCGATTCACTTTTCGCGATGGGCGGATCGTTCGTCACGAGGATCGCTTCGATCTGCGCGGGTGGCTGCGCCAGGCGCTCGGGTTCAAGGGAGCGCTGCTCGGCTGGCTGCCTGCCGTGCAGAATGCGACGCGAGCGCAGGCGGCGAAGGCGCTCGCCGACTGGCGCGGCCGAAATGCAACCGCCGACCTTCCGCGCGCCAGCGAAGTCAAACGCAGCTGATCGCCGTGGCGCGTTTCCTGCCTGAGCCGGATTTCGAGCACGATCGGCAGACGCGCCTCGGCGTTCTGCTCGTCAACCTCGGCACGCCCGACGCGCCGACGCCGCGGGCGGTGCGCCGCTTCCTCGCCGAATTCCTCACCGATCGCCGCGTGATCGAGATCCCGCCGATTCTCTGGCGGCCGCTGCTGCACGGCATCGTGCTGCGGATCCGCCCGCGACGCTCGGCGAAGAAGTACGCAATGATTTGGAAGAGCGACGGCTCGCCGCTATTGCTGCACAGTCACAAGCAGAGGACGCTCGTGTCGGGCTATCTCGGCCAGAAGGTCAAGGAACGGGGCTTGCCGGCGGACCTCGTCGCCGTCGAAATCGGCATGCGCTACGGAAATCCGGGAATTGCCGCGGGCCTCGCCAAGCTGAAGGCCGCGGGCTGCGACCGGATACTTGTCGCGCCGCTCTTTCCCCAGTATTCGTCTGCCGCGAGTGCGTCGGCGCTCGACGCCGCGTATGTGCACGCGAGCCGGCTCCGCCGAATGCCCGCGCTGCGGACGATCGACTGCTTCCACGACGACCCGGGCTACATCGAGGCACTCGCCCGGAACGTGAACGACTATTGGGTGCACAACGGCCGGCCCGACATGCTGGTCATGAGCTTTCATGGACTGCCGCGCCGCTCGCTCGATCGCGGCGACCCCTATCACTGTCATTGCCAGAAGACCGCACGGCTGCTCGCGGCGGAGCTCGGTCTCGACGCCAAGCACTATGTCGTCACGTTCCAATCCCGCTTCGGAGCTGCGGAGTGGCTGAAGCCCTACACGGTGGACACGCTCGTTCGCCTGGCCAAGGCCGACGTCGGACGCGTCGATGTCGTATGCCCCGGATTCGTCGCCGACTGCCTCGAGACGCTCGAAGAGATGGGAATCTGGTGCAAACAGCGATTCCTCGCCGCGGGGGGCCGGGAGTACCACGTGATCCCCTGCCTGAACGAGCACCCCGCGTGGATCGCAGCGCTCGTCGATGTGCTGGAGGCGAACCTCGAGGGATGGCTCATCCCGCCTCCCGACGCAGCCGCCCGGGAATTGACGAAGATGCGCGCAAAGGACGTCGAAACGAAGTCGGATCGGTAATATTGGACCACCCAGGGACCCCGGTCCGGCCGCAGGCGGAAAGACCCTATTTCTTGGTTGAAAGGCAGGGAATCGGCCCCAAAGTCGTGGGATGGTCCTTTAAGGGACCGTCGCGAAAACCTGTCTCACGGAGAGTGGATGCCGATGCAGCACAATGCCGATCCTGCCGCCCGCGCGCCGGGGGGCCCCGACAACCCGCCGGTCCCGGTCGAGAGGGGTGAGAGCCCGGCGGGCGAGACTGTCGCGGGAGCCCAGCCGGCGGATCCCGCCCCCGATATTGCGGCGCTACTCCAGAAGGTCGAGGCCGAGGCGGCCGAGCTGCGCGACGCGTGGCTGCGCGCCCGGGCCGATATCGACAATATTCGCAAGCAGGCGGCGGCCGACGTCGCCAAGGCCCACAAGTTTGCACTCGAGCGATTCGCGACCGAGCTCTTGCCGGTGAAGGACGCGCTCGAGTCCGCGCTCGCGAGCAAGGGAACGGCGGCCGATGCGCTGTCCGCCGGCGTCGAGCTCACACTGAAGCAGCTCAACGCGGCGCTCGAGAAGGCACGCATCATCGAGATCGACGCCGCGGGTCGCAAGTTCGACCCGCACAGGCACCAGGCGATGGCCATGGTCGACAGCGCCGAGCCGCCGCACACCGTCGTCCAGGTGTTCCAGAAGGGCTATCTGCTCAACGACCGAGTGCTGCGACCGGCGCTGGTCGCGGTTTCGAAGCCGAAGGACGGCGAGTAGCCCCAATGAGCACGCGAGACGCGCAAAGTCGAGTGACGGCGGCTTGTTTGGGCGGCCGAAAACCCCATCTGCAGTCCGAGCAATCAATCCAGCACCGGAGGTAAAAGAGCAATGGGCAAGATTATCGGCATCGACCTCGGCACGACGAACAGCTGCGTGGCCATCATGGAGAGCGGCCAGCCGAAGGTCATCGAGAATTCCGAAGGCGCGCGGACGACGCCGTCGGTCGTCGCGTACCTCGAGGACGGCGAAATCCTCGTCGGCGCTTCGGCCAAGCGCCAGGCGATCACCAACGCGAAGAACACGATCTTCGCAGTGAAACGGCTGATCGGCCGCCGTTTCGAGGAGAAGGAAGTCCAGAAGGACATCGGGCTGATGCCGTACAAGATCGTCAAGCACGACAACGGCGACGCCTGGGTCGAGATCCGCGGCAAGAAGGTCGCGCCGTCGCAGGTTTCGGCCGAAGTGCTGCGCAAGATGAAGAAGACCGCCGAGGACTATCTCGGCGAGGAAGTTACCGAGGCCGTGATCACGGTGCCCGCGTACTTCAACGACTCGCAGCGCCAGGCAACGAAGGACGCCGGCAAGATCGCCGGGCTCGAAGTGAAGCGGATCATCAACGAGCCGACCGCTGCCGCGCTCGCCTTCGGCATGGACAAGAAAGAGGGCGATCGCAAGATCGCCGTCTATGACCTGGGCGGCGGGACGTTCGATATCTCGATCATCGAGATCGCCGAGATCGAGCGCGAGCACCAGTTCGAGGTCCTCTCGACCAACGGCGACACGTTCCTCGGCGGCGAAGACTTCGACCAGCGGCTGATCGACTTCATCGTCACCGAATTCAAGAAGGAGCAGGGCGTCGACCTCAAGAACGACGTCCTCGCGTTGCAGCGACTCAAGGAAGCCGCGGAGAAGGCGAAGATCGAGCTCTCGTCGTCGCAGCAGACCGACATCAACCTGCCGTACATCACCGCCGACCAATCGGGTCCGAAGCACCTGTCGCTGCGGATCACCCGCGCGAAGTTCGAGGCGCTCGTCGAGGACCTGATCGAGCGCACGGTCGAGCCGTGCCGGATCGCTATCAAGGACGCCGGCGTTTCGCTCTCGGACATCTCGGACGTGATTCTCGTCGGCGGGATGACGCGGATGCCGAAGGTGCAGGAGACCGTCAAGGCATTTTTCGGCAAGGAACCGCGCAAGGACGTGAACCCCGACGAGGCAGTCGCCGTCGGCGCCGCGATCCAGGGCGGCGTGCTGAAGGGCGAAGTGAAGGACGTGCTGCTGCTCGACGTGACGCCGCTCTCGCTCGGCATCGAAACGCTCGGCGGCGTGATGACCAAGCTCATTCAGAAGAACACGACGATCCCGACAAAGGCGCAACAGGTCTTCTCGACGGCCGACGACAACCAGAGCGCGGTGACGATCCACGTGCTGCAGGGCGAACGCGACGTTGCGTCCGGCAACAAGAGCCTCGGGCAGTTCAACCTCGAGGGCATACCGCCGGCGCCGCGCGGCATGCCGCAGATCGAGGTCACGTTCGACATCGACGCGAACGGCATCCTGCACGTGTCGGCCAAGGACAAGGCGACCGGCAAGGCGAACCAGATCAAGATCAAGGCGAGCTCCGGGCTCACCGAGGACGAGATCCAGCGGATGATGAAGGACGCCGAGTCGCATGCCGACGACGATCGCAAGCAGGTCGAGGTCGTGCAGGCACGGAATTCGCTGGATGCGCTGGTGCACAGCGTGCGGAAGTCGGTCGGCGAGTACGGCGAGAAGGTCGGCGCCGACGAAAAGGCGAAGATCGAAGCCGCGCTGAAGGATGCCGAGGCGCTGGTGAAGGACAAGGACGCGAGCAAGGAAGCGCTCGAAGCAAAGGCAGAATCGCTCGGCAAGGCTGCGCAGAAGCTGGGCGAGGTCATGTATGCCGAGTCGCAAAAGGCGCAGCAGGGCGCACAGGGAGCGCAAGGCGCCGGCAGCAGCGAAGGGAAGAAGGACGAGAAGGTCGTCGACGCCGAGTACACCGAGGTCGACGACAAGAAGTAACGTGGTCGCGGGTTCGCGCCCGCGAAATTGAATCACCCGGCCGGAATCGGCGTGCGCCTTGCGGCGTGCGCCCATTCCGGCCGCTCGTGCTGTGAAACAGGGAACGGCGACAGGCCCGGGGCAGGAAGGGATCGATGGCGAAGCGCGACTATTACGGGGTGCTGGGTGTAAGCCGCGACGCATCCGAGGACGAGATCAGGAAGGCGTACCGCCGCCTCGCAATGAAGCATCATCCGGACCGAAACCCCGACGACAAGGCCTCGGAAGAAAAATTCAAGGAAGCGAAGGAAGCCTACGAAGTCCTGACTGACGCGAAGAAGCGCGCCGCCTACGATCAGTTCGGTCACGCCGGCGTCGACCCGTCGATGGGCTTTGGCGGCGCGCGCGGGGCCGAGGGCTTCGGTGGTTTCGCCGACGCATTCGGCGACATCTTCGGCGAGATCTTCGGTGCGCAACGCGGCGGACGCGGCAACGGCGTCTATCGCGGCGCCGACCTTCGCTACAACCTCGAGCTCGCGCTCGAAGACGCAGCGCGCGGCACCGAGGCGAAGATCCGCATCCCGACGCTCGAGGCGTGCGAGACCTGTCACGGGAGCGGCGCAAAACCCGGCACGCACCCGAAGCAGTGCGGCACCTGTCACGGGCGCGGCGAAGTGCGCGTGTCGCAGGGATTCTTCTCGATCCAGCAGACGTGCCCGACGTGCCACGGCACCGGCAAGGTGATTTCCGATCCCTGCGCGGCGTGTCACGGCGCTGGCCGCATCAAGAAGCACAAAACGCTTTCGGTGAAGATCCCCGCCGGCGTCGACCAGGACGACAGGATCCGATTGAGCGGCGAGGGGGAAGCGGGAATGAACGGCGGCCCGCCGGGGGACCTCTACGTCGTCGTCAACCTGAAGCCGCACCCCGTGTTCCAGCGCGAGGGCGCGGATCTCCACTGCGAGATGCCGATCAGCTTCGCGAAGGCCGCGCTCGGCGGCGAGATCGAGATCCCGACGCTCGACGGTCACGCGAAGGTCAAGGTCCCGCCCGAGACGCAGACGGGCCAGGTGTTTCGGCTCCGCAACAAGGGGATCCGCCCGGTGCGCGGGTCGGTGACCGGCGACCTCTATTGCCACGTGGCCGTCGAAACGCCGGTCAAGCTCACCGCGCGGCAAAAGGAGATCCTGCGCGAGTTCGAGGAGATCAGCGAGCGCGATCCCGGCGCGCACAACCCGCGCGCGAAGTCCTTCATGGACAAGGTCCGCGATTTTTTCGCGCCCTGAAGAGTAGGGTCAGAGACGACTTTTGCGCCCTGAGCGGCAAGAGCTCGGCCGTTCGATAAAAGTCGTCTCTGACCCTACTTTTCGCTGGCCCTACTTTTTGCGAAGAGAGTAGACTCGGCAGCCCGTGCGCCGGTCGATCCTGTAACGCCATAACTCCGAAATATCCACCCGGGAGGTTTCCATGAATCCGCTTTCACGCGTCACGCTGTTCGCTGCTGCCGTCGGCATTGCCACGGCTCTTTCCGCGCCATCGCTCTCGGCCCAGGAAGTCGTCAAGATCGGCTTCGCGTCCCCGCTGACCGGGGGACAGGCGAACTATGGCAAGGACAACCAGAACGGCGCGCAGATGGCGATCGACGAGCTGAACGCGCAAAAGCCCAAGATCGGCGGCAAGGACGTCAAGTTCGAGTTGATGGCCGAGGACGATCAGGCCGATCCGAAGATGGGTCCGCTCGTTGCGCAGAAGTTCGTCGACGCGAAAGTAAACGGCGTGGTCGGGCACTTCAATTCCGGCGTCACGATTCCCGCATCGTCGGTCTACGCGAACGCCGGCATCCCCGAGCTCTCGGTCTCGACCAACGTCAAGTACACGCAGCAGGGCTACAAGACCGCATTCCGCCTGATGGCCGACGACGGCAAGCAGGGCAAGGCGCTCGGCGAATATGCGGTGAAGACATTGAAGCTGAAGCGCCTCGCCGTGATCGACGACGCAACCGCATACGGCCAGGGACTCGCCGACGAGTTCGAAAGGGCGGTGAAGGCTTCGGGCGGAACGGTGACGAAACACGAGCACACGAACGACAAGGCCGTCGATTTCGCCGCCGTGCTGACTACGATCAAGGCGACGAATCCCGAGGCGATCTTCTTCGGCGGGTACGATCAGCAGGCGGGCCCGATGGCGAAGCAGATGAAGCAGCTCGGGATGGACAAGGTCAAGCTGATGGGCGGGGAGACGATGAACTCCGCGAAGTTCATCGAGCTAGCCGGTCCCGCCGCCGAGGGTGCGATCGCCTCGACGCCTGGCGCCGACCTCCTTTCGCGTCCGGGCGGCAAGGCGTTCGCCGACAAGTACAAAGCGCGCTTCGGTTCGGACGTGGGTCTCTACTCGCCGTACTTCTATGATGGCGTGATGCTGATCGCCGCGGCGATGAAGGCGGCGAATTCGACCGATCCGGCGAAGTACATGCCCGCGCTCGCGAAGATCAACTACAAGGGCGTCACCGCCGACATCGCGTTCGACTCGAAAGGGGACTTGACGCACGGGCTGCTGACGATTTTCATCGTGAAGAACGGCAAGTGGGAGGTCGTGAAGGGTTGATCCTCTCGCCTTTCATCGCGTGTCGCCGCGCGCGTCGATGAGCGGCGAGCGGCGCATCGTCGGCATTCGTCTCGCGGCGGGGCGCGGCGAACGATTCGGCGGCGACAAGCTGCTCGCAAAGGCGCAATCGAGCGCAGAAGGAGCGACTCCGGCGCTCGACGATCTCGCCGGCGAGTGCATCGGCGTTGCAGCGTGCCGGCACCTGATCGCCGCGCTGCCGAAGGTGATCGCCGTCGTGCGTCCCGACGATCACGCGCTTGCCGCGGCGCTCGGAGCAGCCGGAGCGCAGATCGTGCGCTGCGCGAACGCCGGCGACGGGATGGGAGCGAGCCTCGCCTGCGGGGTCACCGCGGTGCGCGACGCTGCGGGATGGGTCGTCGCGCTCGCCGACATGCCATGGATCCTTCCCTCGACGATCGCGCGCGTTACCGCGGCGGTTGCCGACGGCGCGCCGGTGGCGGCGCCGTTCCACGGCGGCAAGCGCGGGCACCCGGTCGGATTTTCGGCGGCGTGCTACGAGAAGCTCGCAGCGCTCACCGGTGACGAGGGTGCGAAGTCCGTCGTTGCCGCGTACGCGGACGAGCTCGCACACATCGACGTCGACGATCCGGGAACGTTGAGGGACGTCGACACGCCGGCGGACCTGCAAAAGTAGGGTCAGAGACGATTTTCCGGCGCGACCCTATTTTCCGGCGGCGAGCCACATGTCGGGTTGCAGCTCGCGCACGCGCTTTTCCTCCTCCTGTGCGTGCCACCACGGAAGGAGGTCCGGCTCCTCGAGCGGACGCGCGATCAGGAACCCCTGTGCGGCGCTGCACCCGCCGTCCTTGAGGAAATCGAACTGCGCGGTCGTCTCGACGCCTTCGGCGATCACGCGCAGGCCGAGCGAATGGGAGAGCGCGATGATCGCTTGCGTGATCGCGACGTCGCTCCGGTTGTGCTCGAGGCCGTGGACGAAGCGCTGGTCGATCTTCACCGCGTGGATCGGCAGCCGCGCGAGGTAGGACAAGCTCGAGTAGCCGGTGCCGAAATCGTCGACGGTGATCGAGATCCCGCGGTCCTTCATTTTCGCGAGCGTGGCCACCGCCTTGTCCGGGTGCGAGATGATCACGCTCTCGGTGATCTCGAGATCGAGGTACTGCGGCGCGAGCCCGCTCGCGCGCAGCGCTTCCTCGACGGTGGCAAGGCAGCTCTCGTGCTGAAGCTGCTGGACCGACAGGTTGACGGACAGGCGCATCATCACGCCCTGGCGATGCCAGTGGACGATCTGGCGGCATGAATCCCTGAGCACGCGCGCGCCGAGCGCCTGGATCATTCCGGACTCCTCCGCGATCGGAATGAACTCGGTTGGCGCGACGACGCCGCGGACGGGATCGCGCCAGCGCAGCAGCGCCTCGACCGCGCACGGGCGGCCCGTGTGCATGTCGATCTGCGGCTGGTACGCGAGGAAGAACTCGTTCTGCAGCAGTCCGCGCCGCATGTCGGTCTCGAGCTGCAGCCGCGCCTGCACGCGCGCGTTCATGTCGGCCGTGTAGAAACGATAGGCGTTGCGGCCGACTTCCTTCGCCGCGTACATCGCGGTGTCGGCCTGCTTGATCAGCGTCACCGTGTCGGCGGCGTCGAGCGGGTACATCGAAACGCCGATCGAGCAGGTGAGCGTGGGCGTCTGGTCGGCAAGCCGGAACGGCACGAGGAAGCTTTCGCGCACGCGCGCGAGCACCGTCATCGTCTCGAATGTCGCGTGCGCCGGGTCGAGCCCCGGCAGGATCACGACGAACTCGTCGCCGCCGAGGCGCGCAACCGTGTCCGATTCGCGCACCGCGGTGGTGAGGCGTTGCGCGACCGCCTGCAGCAGCTGGTCGCCCGCATCGTGGCCCAGCGTGTCGTTGATCCGCTTGAAATGGTCGAAGTCGAGGAACAGGCAGGCGACATGCGTGCCGTTGCGCTGCGACTGGGCGAGGATCTGCTTCAACCGCTGATTGAGCAGCGCGCGGTTCGGCAGCCCGGTGAGGATATCGTGCTGCGCGAGCTTGTACGCATGCGCCGTTGCGACTTCGAGCTCCTTCGTCCGCTGGACGACTTTCTCCTCGAGCGTGCGCTGGTAGTTGCCCACCTCGGCCTGCGATTCGGCGAGGCGCTGCGTCATGTGGTTGAACGTGTGCGTCAGCAGCCCGAGCTCGTCCGACGAAGTCGCCGGAACGAACACGTCGAGTTTGCCGGCACCGACCGAGCGCGCTGCGCGCATCAGCCGGTGCATCGGAGCGACGAGCCCGCGCGTCAGCAAGAACGTCGTGGCGATCGCGAACACGATCAGCAGTGCAGTGACCGACAACGCGCCGACCACGTACTTGCGGAACTGCTGCTGGATGCGGTCGAACGCGAGCCCGACGCGGACGTAGCCGATCGGCGCGGCGTTCGCGGGGCCAGGGGCGCCGATCGCGCCTCCCTTTGCCGCCTCGGCTCCCGCCTGCGGGGGGCTTGTCGTCGCTGCGGCGCGCGCGCCGCCGACCGGCGCGATCATTTCCAGATACCGCTGCCCGCGTGTGGTGACGTCGGATGCGACGATCGTCCCCGGCTCCGGGAGCCTCGCGTCTGCGGCGAGCGGCGGGGGCGCCGCGTTGCCGCCGCTCGCCTCTCCGATGCGCCGCCCGGCGATCGGCTCACGCTTCGAGTCGAGGACGACGACGTACGCGATGTCGCTGTCGGCGGAAAGCGTGTCGAGGATCGCGTCGAAATGAGCGCGATTGTTCGTTGCGAGGCCGAACTCGGCCAGCTCGGAGAGCATCGCGAGCGTTGCAGCTCCGCGCCGGTGCAGCTCGGCGTTCTCGTCGCGCCATTGCTGCCACAGGTAGAAGCCGGTCGTCGTGATCGCCGTCACGAACAGGAGCCCGATCGTGAGCAGGTTCAGCTTCGTGAGCAGCCCCATCCGCAGGCGCGGCACGACGAGCGAACCGACCGAGTCGTTAGCGAGCGAGCTCGATTGCCGATCGAATAGCTTCATCGGGATGCGCCGGGGCACCCGTGACGGTGAATGCTCAACGCTCTTCCTATGCCACCGCCAGCGGGATCTTTCCGATGCGCTGCTGCCATTCGCGCGGGCCGCTGCGGTGAACGGAGTCGCCCGTTGCGTCGACGGCGACCGTTACCGGCATGTCCTTCACGTCGAATTCGTAGATCGCCTCCATCCCGAGGTCGGCGAACGCGACGACGCGCGAGCTTCTGATCGCTTTCGACACGAGATAGGCCGCGCCCCCGACCGCCATCAGATAGGCGGCCTTGTGCTTGCTGATCGCGTCGATGGCGACGGGGCCGCGCTCGGCCTTGCCGATCATCGCGACGAGTCCCGTCTTCGCGAGCATCATCTCGGTGAACTTGTCCATCCGCGTCGCCGTCGTTGGACCGGCGGGACCGACGACCTCGTCGCGCACCGGATCCACGGGGCCGACGTAGTAGATGATCCGGTTGCGGAAGTCGACGCCCTGCGGCAACGGCTCGCCCTTCGCAAAGAGATCGGCGATCCGCTTGTGCGCTGCGTCGCGCCCGGTGAGGATCTTGCCGGACAGGAGGAGCCGCTCGCCGGCTTTCCAGCTCGCGACCTCGGCGGGGGTGAGCTTGTCGACGTCGACGCGCTTCGCCGCCGTCGAAGGCGTCCAGCGCACGTCGGGCCAGCGGGAGAGATCGGGCGGCTCGAGCTTCGCGACACCGCTGCCGTCGAGCGTGAAGTGCGCGTGCCGCGTTGCCGCGCAGTTCGGAATCATCGCGACGGGCTTCGACGCCGCGTGCGTCGGGTAGTCGAGGATCTTGACGTCGAGCACCGTCGACAGCCCGCCGAGCCCCTGCGCACCGATGCCGAGCGCATTCACCTTTTCGTAGACCTCGACCCTAAGCTCCTCGAGCTTGCCGCGCGGGCCGCGGCGCAGGAGCTCGTGCATGTCGATCGGGTCCATCAGCGCTTCCTTCGCGAGGACCATCGCCTTTTCCGCGCTGCCGCCGATGCCGATCCCCAGCATGCCCGGCGGGCACCATCCTGCGCCCATCCCAGGAAGCGTCTTCAGCACCCAATCGACGATCGAGTCCGACGGGTTGAGCATGACGAATTTCGACTTGTTCTCGGAGCCGCCGCCCTTGGCCGCGATCCTGATGTCGACCGTATTGCCGGGAACGACATCGATGTGCACGACCGCCGGCGTGTTGTCGTTCGTGTTCTTGCGCGATCCCGCAGGGTCGGCGACGATCGATGCGCGAAGCGTGTTGTCGGGATCGAGATAGGCCCTGCGCACGCCTTCGTTGACCATGTCCGCGATCGACATCGTCGCGCCTTCCCACGCGACGCTCATGCCGACGCGCACGAAGGCAACGACGATTCCCGTGTCCTGGCAGATCGGGCGATGGCCTTCCGCGCACATCCGCGAATTGGTGAGAATCTGCGCGATCGCGTCCTTCGCCGCCGGCGACTCCTCGGCCTCGTACGCGGCGCCTAGCGCCTCGATGTAGTCGAGGGGGTGGTAGTAGGAGATGAACTGCAGCGCATCGGCGACGCTCGTGATGAAGTCGCTCTGCCGGATCGTCGTCATCGGGGCCTCGTAGCGTCTGCAGACGCCGGCGCGCGGCCGGTGAATATTCGTTTGCTCACGTGCGTTTGGCTGGCCTGCGGGGGATGCCGTGAGCGGTAAGTCTATCATCGGCTCCCCGCCGATTGCGGATTGCTCGGCCGATTGGTTAGACTGGACGGCGATTCGAGAAGATTCGAGTCGCTCCCCTGCAGGGGAGGCGACACCGCCAGAGCGAGGAGATCCCCACATGTCGACGATCGAGTCTGTATCCCACGAACAACGAAGCTTTCCGCCGTCGCGCGAATTCGTGGCGCAGGCGAACGTCAAGAAGGCCGATTTCGACGCGCTCAATGCGAGCGCCGCCGCCGATTTCACCGGGTTCTGGGGGAAGCACGCGCGCGAAGAAGTCGCGTGGCGCAAGCCGTTCACTCGCGTGCTCGACGAATCGAACCCGCCGTTCTACAAGTGGTTCGACGATGGCGCGCTCAACGTCTCCTACAACTGCCTCGACCGCAATCTCGAGAACGGCAATGCCGACAAGGTCGCGATCATCTTCGAGGCCGACGACGGGACGGTGACGAAGGTCACGTACAAGGAGCTCTACCACCGCGTCTGCCGGTTCGCGAACGGGCTCAAGTCGCTCGGAATCAGGAAGGGCGACCGCGTCATCATCTATATGCCGATGTCGATCGAAGGCGTGGCCGCGATGCAGGCGTGCGCGCGGATCGGCGCAACGCATTCGGTCGTCTTCGGCGGGTTCTCGGCGAAATCGCTGCAGGAGCGGATCGTCGACGTCGGCGCGGTCGCGGTGATCACCGCCGACGAACAGGCGCGCGGCGGCAAGAACATGCCGCTCAAGGCGATCGTCGACGAGGCGCTCGGCATGGGCGGCTGCGAGAAGATCCGCAACGTCGTCGTCTACCGGCGCACCGGCGGCAAGATTGCATTCGCAGCACCCCGCGACCTGTGGCTGCACGAGCTGGTCGCAAAGCAGGCCGACACCTGCGAGCCCGAGTGGGTCGAATCCGAGCATCCGCTATTCGTCCTCTATACGTCGGGCTCGACAGGCAAGCCGAAAGGTGTACAGCACAGCTCGGGCGGCTTTCTGCTGTGGGCGATCTTGACGATGCGCTGGGTCTTTGACATCAAGCCGACCGACGTCTTCTGGTGCACCGCGGACATCGGCTGGGTCACCGGCCACACGTATATCGCATACGGTCCGCTCGCCGTCGGCGCGACCGAAGTCGTGTTCGAAGGCGTTCCGACCTATCCGGACTCGGGGCGTTTCTGGCAGACGATCGCGAAGCACAAGGTTTCGATCTTCTACACCGCACCCACCGCGATCCGTGCGCTCGTAAAAGCGTCGGGCGTGACGCCCTCGACGGCGCCGAAGAATTACGACCTCTCGAGCCTTCGACTGCTCGGCACCGTCGGCGAGCCAATCAACCCGGAAGCGTGGATGTGGTACCACGAGCAGGTTGGTGGAGGCCGTTGTCCGATCGTCGACACGTGGTGGCAGACCGAGACCGGCGGCCACATGATCTCGCCGCTACCCGGCGTGACGGCCACCGT
The DNA here is from genome assembly GCA_035857655.1 of Casimicrobiaceae bacterium. Taxonomy (GTDB): domain Bacteria; phylum Pseudomonadota; class Gammaproteobacteria; order Burkholderiales; family Casimicrobiaceae; genus CAIWHR01. The sequence continues at coordinate 24,550 of DASSGI010000225.1, forward strand.
CCCGGGCTCCTGCACGCTTCCGGTGCCCGGCATCATGGCGGCGATCGTCGACGAGACCGGCCACGATGTCGCCAACGGCCATGGCGGGATCCTCGTCGTCAAGCGCCCGTGGCCCGCGATGATTCGCACGATCTGGGGCGACCCCGAGCGCTACAAGAAGTCCTATTACCCCGAGGAGCTCGGCGGCAAGCTCTACCTCGCCGGCGACGGCTCGGTGCGCGACAAGACCACGAGCTACTTCACGATCATGGGCCGGATCGACGACGTGCTGAACGTCTCGGGGCACCGGCTCGGGACGATGGAGATCGAGTCGGCGCTCGTCGCGAATACGATGGTCGCCGAAGCCGCGGTGGTCGGACGCCCCGACGACATGACGGGCGAGGCGGTCTGCGCGTTCGTCGTGCTCAAGCAGGCGCGACCGTCGGGGGCGGAAGCCGAGAAGATCGCCAAGCAGCTGCGCGACTGGGTCGGCAAGGAGATCGGGCCGATCGCCAAGCCGAAAGACATTCGCTTCGGCGACAACCTGCCGAAAACGCGCTCCGGCAAGATCATGCGCCGGCTGCTGCGCTCGATCGCGAAAGGCGAGGCGATCACGCAGGACGTCTCGACACTCGAGAACCCGGCGATTCTCGATCAGCTCAAGCAGACGCTGTAGCGGTTGACCCGAGCGGCCGGCGCGCTGCACGTCAGCGGCCGGTCCGGGCTTCAGCCGTAGCGTTCGAGGCACCGAATAAAAAAAGGGCCCGCGGCAACTCGCGGGCCCTGTTCTTTTTCCGGCCGTCGGCGGCGGCCGGGGAGCGCTACGGCAGCATGCTGTGATCGTAGGTCCGGATGTCGCGATCCTTCGTTTCAGTCAAGAAGATCGCACCGATGACGAGCGTCATGATCGACACCACGATCGGATACCACAGGCCGTAGTAGATGTCGCCGGTCGCCGCGACCATCGCCGTTGCGGTAAGCGGCAGCATTCCGCCGAACCAGCCGTTGCCGATATGGTACGGCAGCGACATCGACGTGTAGCGGATCGCCGTCGGGAAGAGCTCCACGAGGAATGCGGCGATCGGCCCGTACACCATCGTCACGTAGATGACCATGATGACGAGGATCACCTCGGTCATGAACCAGTTGACCCTGGCCTTGTCCGCGCCCGCCTTGTAGCCGGCGTCCTTCAGCGTCGCTTCGAGCTTCTTCTGGTCCCAGCCGTCGAGCTTCACATCGCCGATCGACGTGACGACCTTCCCGGCCTCGCCCGGAGCGGAGGTGAACGACAAACCCTGCTTGGTGAGGAAGTCCTTGACGCGGTCGCAGTCCGAGAACTTGCTCCACGGTCCGACGAACAGGTGGAACTTGCACTCCGACGGGTTCGCGGTCACCGTGATCTTGGTCTTCGCCGAGAATTCCTCGAGCGCCGGATTGACGTAGTGGGTGAGGCCCTGGAACAGCGGGAAATACGTGACCGCGGCGATCAGGCAGCCGGCCAGGATGATCTTCAGCCGGCCGATCCGGTCGGAAAGCCACCCGAAGAAGATGAAGAACGGCGTGCCGATCAGCAGCGACAGCCCGATAAGTATGTACGCAGTCACGTAGTCGAGCTTCAGGGTGATGATCAGGAAGAACAGCGCGTAGAACTGCCCCGTGTACCAGACGACGCCCTGGCCCGCCGTTGCGCCGAGCAGCGCGAGCAGCACGTACTTGTTGTTGGGATACTTGAAGAAGCTGTCGGTGAGCGGCGACTTCGAGCCCTTGCCTTCGGCCTTCATCTTCTGGAACACCGGCGATTCGTGCAGCTTGAGCCGGATGTAAACCGAGAAGATGAGCAGGATCAGCGAAAGCCAGAACGGAATCCGCCAGCCCCAGTCGGCGAATTCCTTGGCGTCGATGGTTATCCGAGCCACTCCGATCACGAGCAGCGCAAGGAAGAAGCCGAGCGTTGCCGTCGTCTGGATCCAGCTCGTGTCGTACCCGCGCTTGTTGTGCGGAGCGTGCTCGGCCACGTACGTCGCGGCACCGCCGTACTCGCCGCCGAGCGCGAGACCCTGGACCAGGCGCAGCGTGACGAGCAGGATCGGGGCGGCCCAGCCGATCGTCTTGAACGTGGGCAGCAGGCCGACCAGGAACGTCGCGCCGCCCATGAACAGGATCGTGACCAGGAACGTGTACTTGCGGCCGACGAGGTCGCCGATCCGGCCGAACACGATGGCGCCGAACGGACGCACGAGGAAACCCGCCGCATAGGTGGCGAATGCCGAGAGCAATGCCGCGGTCTCGTTCCCCGCAGGGAAGAACAGAGCCGCGAAGAACGGCGCCAGCGTTGCGTACAGGTAGAAGTCGTACCACTCGAAGACCGTTCCGAGGGAGGAGGCGAAGATGACCTTCCGCTCCTCCGTCCCCAGGCTTTTGATCGACTCCTCCTGGAACATCCCAGCTCTTGCTCTTGCCTCCGCCATTTCCCCCTCCTGGTTCGAAATTCAAGATTGGCCACGAAGATTCGTGGGATGGCGTGCCGATGAGCGATCCCGCGCACGCCATGCGCTTTCCGGAACGTTGCGCCGCGAGGATAGTATCGCAGCCAGCGCTTACGTCAAACTTACATGAACGCCCGCTGCGATGGTGCGATGCAACATCTCGTCGGGCACCCCCGGGTCGCTTCTATCGCGCGTCGTCGGCATCGCCAGCGATGCCGAGCAGGTCATCGATCCTCGCCATCAGCTCGCGCGTCGAGAACGGTTTCGTCACATAGAGATCGGCGCCCATCGCCACCCCTTTGACGACCTCGGCGTCGCGCCCCTTCGCCGAGAGCATCAGGACCTTGATGTGCCGCCATTCGGGGCGCTTGCGGATCGCCTGGCAGACTTCGTACCCGCTCGTCTGCGGCATCATCACGTCGAGCACGACGAGATCGGGGGCGACGCGCTCCACGGCGCGCAGCGCCTCGGCGCCGTCGGCCGCCGTGTAGACGTCGTAGCCGCGTTGCTTCAGCAGGAACTCGATCGCCGCAACGATATTCGGTTCGTCGTCGGCGATCAGGACCTTCTTGGCCATGCGGCCTCCACCAGGCGGCAATCGGCTCACGCATCCAGTCGTCGGCCACCTCGATCACGCGGCCAGCGCCCGCTCCGCTCGCCCGATCGGCACCGTGAACGAGAAGCACGCGCCGCTCCCGAGCTCGCTTTCGATCCACAAGGTGCCGCCA
>DASSGI010000226.1:0-2033 GCA_035857655.1 Casimicrobiaceae bacterium
GCTCGTCCTCGACGACGTCGTCTTCCAGGTCGGGTCGCGGCGGATCGTCGACGGCATTTCGCTGATGCTCGAGCGCGGTCCGCGGACGATCATTCTCGGTCCTAACGGCGCGGGCAAGAGCGTCCTGCTGCGCCTCTGTCACGGACTGCTGCAGCCGACGTCGGGACGGATCAAGTGGAACGCTGCGGAGATCCCCGGCGCACCGCGCAGGCAGGCGATGGTGTTCCAGCGGCCCGTGCTGCTCCGTCGCTCGGCGCGACGCAACCTCACCTACGCGCTGAAGCTCGCGGGGTTTCACGGAGACGAGCGCGAGGACAGCGCGACCGAAGCGCTGCGCAAGGTCGGCCTCGAAGCGCACGCGGACCGCTACGCGCGAACGCTCTCGGGCGGCGAGCAGCAGCGCCTCGCGCTCGCTCGCGTGTGGGCGCTCCGTCCCGAGATCCTCTTTCTCGACGAGCCGACGGCGAGCCTCGATCCCGGCGCCACGCACGAGGTCGAGAACGTGATCGCCGCAATGCACGCGGCGGGCACGAAGATCGTGATGGTGACGCACAACCTCGGACAGGCGCATCGGCTCGGCGACGAAGTCCTCTTTTTGCACCAGGGCCGTCTCGTCGAGCGCACGCCCGCCGGTCAGTTCTTCAAACGCCCGGCTTCGACCGAAGCCGCGAAATTCCTCGAAGGAGAGTTGCCGTGGTAATTGCCCGCCGGATGTTCATCGCGCTCATCGTCACGCTCGCCGCGTTCGGCGCGGCCGCGCAGGAGCGCTTCATCACCGTCGCGTCGACGACGTCGACCGAGCAGTCGGGGCTCTTCGGCCATCTGCTGCCGATCTTCGAGAAGAAGACCGGAATCGAAGTGCGCGTCGTCGCGCTGGGCACCGGCCAGGCGCTCGACCTTGCGCGCCGCGGCGACGCGGACGTCGTGTTCGTCCATGCGAAAGCGGCCGAGGAGAAATTTCTCGCCGAGGGTCAGGGCATCAAGCGGTATCCGGTCATGTACAACGACTTCGTGCTGATCGGGCCGAAGAGCGATCCCGCAAGAGTCGGCGGCGGCAAGGACATCGTCGCCGCGCTGAGGAAGATCCAGTCGACACAGGCGCCGTTCGTCTCGCGCGGCGACAAGAGCGGCACGCACATGGCCGAGCTCGATCTATGGAAGGTCTCCGGAATCGATCTCGACGAGGCAAGAGGACCGTGGTATCGCGATGTCGGCCAGGGGATGGGTCCGGCGCTCAATACTGCGTCTGCGATGAACGCATACATCCTCGCCGATCGCGGTACATGGCTCGCGTTCAAGAATCGCGGCGACCTCGAGATCCTCGTCCAGGGCGACAAGCGGCTCTTCAACCAGTACGGCGTGATGCTCGTCAACCCCGCGAAGCATCCGAACGTCAAGAAAGAGCTCGGGCAGGCGTTCATCGACTGGCTCGTCTCGCCGGACGGACAGAAGGCGATCGCCGACTACAAGATCGGCGGCGAGCAGCTCTTCTTCGCCAACGCGGGACAAGCGGGCGCATGAGCGCGTGAGCGCGCGCGATAAGAAGGAACATTCGCGCACTCGCGTTCGGCGTCGTTTTCGCGGCGAGCTCGGTTGCGCCGATCGGCGAGCGCTGAGCTCCAGATGACGCTGAATCGCGTCCTCTTTGGTGTCCTGTTCGCTATCGTCGCGGTCGTTGCGCCGACCAGCGTCGCGCAGACCGTGCCGCGATCGGCGACCGCGCTCGTCGTCGACGGAAACGTCGCAAACCGGCTGAGCCTCACTGTCGCCGACCTTCGTCGCCTTCCGGTGCAGCAGATCGAGGACGTGCGCGAGGTCAGAGTCGACGGCGCCCCGGCACCGCAAAGCGGAGCAACGCGCCGCTATGCGGGGGTCTTGCTCCGCGACGTGATCGCCGCGGCGAAGCCCGTCGAAAAAGAGCGGCACGATCTGCGCCGAAGCATCGTCGTCGCGACTGCAGCCGACGGCTACATGACGGTGTTCTCTTGGGCTGAGCTGTTTCTTTCGCCGATCGGCGATGGCGCGATGGTCGT
>DASSGI010000227.1:0-3917 GCA_035857655.1 Casimicrobiaceae bacterium
CGAAGCGCTGTCGCAGGTCGATCACCTGATCGCCGGCCGAACCCGGCTTCGAAAGGGCGACACGCTATTTCGCGCCGGCGAACGCTTCACCTCGCTCTATGCGATCCGCTCCGGCTCGTGCAAGACGATCTCGCTCACCGAGGACGGCCAGGACCAGGTCGCCGGCTACCATATGGCCGGCGAGATCATCGGCACCGACGGCATCGGCAACGATCAGTACGCGTGCCAGGCAGTGGCTCTCGAAGACACCGAAGCCTGCGCGCTGCCGTTCGAGCGGCTGGAGGCCTTCGGCCGGCGGCACGTCCGCTTTCAGCACAATCTGCATCGGCTGCTGTCGCGGGAAATCGCGCGGCAGGCGAAAGTGATGCTCTTGCTGGGGTCGATGCTTGCCGAGCGGCGCCTCGCCGTGTTCCTGCTCGACCTCTCGGATCGCTATCATGCGCGCGGCTACTCGTCGTGCGAGTTCGTGCTGCGGATGACGCGCGAGGAGATCGGAAGCTACCTCGGTTTGAAGCTCGAAACCGTGAGCAGGCTGTTCTCGCGATTCCAGCGTGACGGGCTCGTCCAAGTCGAGGGCCGCGTGGTCAAGCTGCTCGACCGGGCGTCGCTCAAGCAGCTCGTCGAAGGCTCCGACTAGCGCGCGGCAAGCCGGCGACGCGTCGGATGTTTCGCCGGAGGCCGCAAGGCATACTACGGCCTGACAACGCTATGGACATGCGCGGCTCCACGGACCAGGCAAAGCTCGTCCAGGCGCTCGCGCGCTCGATCGGTTCGCCCGCGGCGTCGGCTGCGAACGTGCTCGAAACGCACATCTCGTATGTGCTGCTCACCGGCGACTACGCGTACAAGGTCAAGAAGGCGGTCGCCTTCGGCTTCCTCGACTTCACGACGCTCGCGGCGCGGCGATTCTTCTGCGACGAGGAATTGCGGCTCAACCGGCGTCTCGCTCCCGGGCTCTATCTCGACGTCGTTCCGATCACCGGAAGCATCGACGCCCCGCAGCTGGGAGGCCAGGGAACGGCGCTCGAATACGCGGTGAAGATGCGCGAATTCCCGCAAAGCGAGCTCGCGAGCGAGCTTCTCGCGCGCGGCGAGCTGGACGCCGGAGAGATCGACGCACTCGCGGCGAACGTTGCGGATTTTCACGCCGCTATCGCGATGGCCGAACCTGCGGGCCCGTTCGGTACGCCCGACGGAATCCTTCGCCTGGCGCGACGGAACTTCGACGAGATCGCGCCGCTCCTCGCAACGGATGACGAGCGCGGACAGATCGAAAGCCTTCGTGGCTGGACCGCGCGCGAGCACGCCCGTCGCAAAACCGCCTTCGAGCGAAGGCGAACGGAGGGATTCGTCCGCGAGTGCCACGGCGACTTGCATCTCGGCAACATCGCGCGGATCGACGGCAAGCTCGTCATCTTCGATTGCATCGAGTTCAACGAGGAGATGCGCTGGATCGACGTGATGAGCGAAAGCGCGTTCACGGTGATGGATCTCGAGGATCGCGGGCGCGCCGATCTTGCCTACCGCTTTCTCGACGGATATCTCGGCCGCACCGGCGACTATGCGGGGCTCGCGGTCCTTCCGTTCTATCTTGCCTATCGTGCGCTCGTCCGCGCCAAGGTCGCGCTGCTGCGCGCAGCGCAGGCGGGCGCCGGAGCGACCGCGGCACGCACCGAGGCCCGCGGCTACCTCCGTCTCGCGTCGAAATACGCAACGCCACCGGCGCCGGCACTGATCATCACGACCGGTCTGTCGGGGAGCGGCAAGACGACGCTTTCCGGGGCGTTGCTCGAGCGTATCGGCGCAGTGCGCGTGCGCAGCGACGTCGAGCGCAAGCGGATGCACGGCCTGGCCCCGCGCGACCGGGCGGGCGCGTCCATCGACGGGGGACTCTATTCGCCGGCGGCGACCGATTTGACCTACGAGCGGCTGCGCGCCGTTGCCCGCGACGTCATCGACGCAGGCAGGATCGCGATCGTCGATGCCGCGTTCCCCCGGCGCGCGCAGCGCGAGTCGTTCCGTGCGCTTGCCGACGAGCTCGGCGTTCCGTTCGCGATCCTCGCATTCGAGGCGCGCGAAGCGACGCTGCGACAGCGCATCGCTGCTCGCCATGCCCGGGCCACGGACGCGTCCGACGCGGACCTCGCTGTCCTTGCGCACCAGATCGCGACGCGGGAGCCGCTCGCCGCCGACGAACGAACCCGTGCGGTCGTCTACGACGCAGAGGCGCCGGTCGAAGCGGCACGGACACCTGCGGCATGGCGCGAGCTCACGAGCCTGCTTGCGGCGCGTCGAACTTGACCGCGATCGGGAAACGACGGCAAGCTGATGCTTGGGGAGCCCGCCAGCGCAATCGACGGCCGGACGGGCACGCCGTCAAGATCGTTCAACGGGAGACGCGACTAGCATGGAAAACGTGCCCTCGGATCGTGCGGGATTCTGGAAGCGCCTGACTTCGCCGAGCGCGCGCTGGTCGGTGCTTGCGTTGCTCGTCATCGGACTCGTGATCGGCGCAGGCGGCGTGATCGCGACGCAGGTGATGGTGGCGGTGACCGGGACCAACGAGTTCTGCGGAAATGCCTGTCATTCGATGCAGTGGGTGGCGAGCGAATACCGGCAGAGCGGGCATTTCGCGAACCGGACCGGCGTCCGCGCCGGTTGTCACGACTGCCACATTCCGCACCGTTATCCGGAGCTCCTCTTCTACAAGGCAAAGGCGGGCATCAAGGACGCGATCGGCGAAATGACCGGCGTCATCTCGACCGAAGAAAAGTTCAAGAAGGAGCGGGCGCGGATGGCGAAGGAAGTGTGGGCCGAATACAAGGAAAACAATTCGGCGAACTGCCGCACGTGCCACCAGTTCAGCAAGGACATCGTCGCGAAACAGAAGGACTTCGTGCGGCCGATGCACGAACAGTTCCTCGCCGGCGCGATGACCTGCGTCGACTGTCACAAGGGGATCGCGCACATCGCGCCCGAGTGACCGGGCGCCGGGCGCGGCTTCGGAAGCGGCGCCGCCCTCAGGAGCGGGAGGTCGATTTCGCCGCCCGCATCTCGCGGGAGATGTGCCGGCGAAGCGCCGCGTAGCGCTCGTCGCTGCCCTTGCCGAAGACCGGATCGTCGAGCTCCCGTATCGCGCGTTCGATCGCCGCCCAATCCCCGCGATCGAGGAGCTTCCGGGCAAGCGGAAGAACCTCTGCTTCTTCGATATCCATGTGACTCCGGAACGCGGCGATGTACGCGCGTCCCGGCGCCTCGACGTGCTCGCGCGACGTGATCGAGCCGTTGACGATGTCGTCGAGCGCGATGACGAGCGCATTGCCGTCGTGCTTCAGTGCCGAGTGCTGTCCGCTGAGCCGCTCGACCGTCGGTCGTGAAGCGGCGTTGCGCTCGGCGATCCGCGCGAACGCCAGGTCTTCTCTCGGATGGTGCGCGACGTCGGGGTAATGCGTCATGTAGAACATGACGTCGAGCATCAGCTCGTAGTCGGGCGCCTCGCCCCGGTGAAAGCGGTCGAGCTGCAGCTCGAGAACGTCGAGCAGCGCGGCGAAGTTCACGTGCTCGGTATGCCAAAGCGCGACGGGGTCGGACATTGCGATCTCGGTGCCGTAATCGATCAGCCTCGAGGCTCATCGTACGACGGAGACTCGAGTCGCTGCCACCGTGCATCCGCCGGTTTCTTGATCTGCATCACGATCGAGTGAAAAGAAGTCGGCGATGATCAAGTCGACGAAAAAGAAAAAGCCGGCGCGATGCCGGCTTTTTCCCTTTCTCGTGAGCGAAGCGATGGGCTACTGCGACAGCACCCACTTGACCAGCGACTTGGTGTCGTCGGCGCTAGCCTTGACTGCAGGATGTCCCTCACCTTTGGACAGCTTCGCTGTGAGCGTCGCCTCGGCGTCCGCCTTTCCCTTGTA
>DASSGI010000228.1:0-2392 GCA_035857655.1 Casimicrobiaceae bacterium
GCGCAGAGCGCGAGCAAAGTCGCGAGCACGCCTCCCGTCAGCTGGAAGAGGTCGGCGAGCACGAGCGCTGCGAGGGTCAAGGGGACGGCGCGTTCGACGAGTACGTTGCGGCGAGCGCCCGCATGCGGAATCGCGTTGTTCGTGAACATCGGAATGACGCGGCCGCCGAGGACCGTCATCACGACGAGAATGATGTCGAGCGCAGCCTGCACGCCGAGTCGCGCAGGAAACGCGACGACGCCGAGCTCCGCAAGATGGATCGCGAGCTCCGCTCCCGCCAGCGCCACGAGCAGCCCGACGAACAGCAGGTTGCGCCCGCCTCCGCTTCGCGCAAGCGGCACGAGGATGCTCACTGCGACGGCGAGCGGAAACGCGGTCGTCACCGCGGCCGCAGCTGCGCCGTACGGGGTCAGCACGAGGACGCGTCCCGCGAGCCAGAGCGCGGCCAGCGCAGCGAGCGCTCCGCCGGTGGGCGTCGGAATCTGTGTCCAGTTGCGCACGGCGGTGAACAGGAATCCCGTCATCACCGCGAGCGTGAATCCGAAAAGCATTTCATGCGCGTGCCAGACGGGTCCGGCCAGATAGGTCGCCGGCAGCCAGCCGGCGTATTGCGCCGCCCAGAGGGCGATCGACGCTGACGCGAAAACGCTCGCCAGCAGATAGAACGGACGAAAGCCGAGTCGCCACAGCGCGAACCCGCTTGCTGCGGACATCCCGTCGAGCGACTGGCGCGGCAGCCCCGCTGGAGCATCGATGCCGGGGCGGCGCCCCTGCGTCGTCGCGGTGACGGTATCAGGGGCAAGGATAGCCGGCGTTGGACGGGCGATCGGGGAATCTCGGCGGGATGGGTGCATCGCCGGCGCATCGTACGTCGGAGCAATCGCGTTCTTCCTTGACGCGAATCAAGCGAGAGCCTGCGAGTTGCCACCCTCCGTCGGCTTGATTTCGCTCAAGGCGGGTCCGATGGAGGATCGGCATCATCCGCCCATGCTTCAGTCCGCATCGATTCGGCCTCAGGCGCCACTGTCGTTCGACGTCGACCTGATTCGAAAGTACGACGGCTTCGGTCCGCGCTACACGTCGTACCCGAGCGCCGATCGCTTCACGGAAAGCTTCGGTCCGGAGCAGCTGATCGATGCGCTGGGCGATCGTTCGATGTGGCAGCCGCTGTCGCTGTACGTTCACATTCCGTTTTGCAACACGATCTGCTACTACTGCGCGTGCAACAAGGTCGTCACGAAGGACCACGGCCGCTCGGCCAAGTACATCCGCTATCTCGCGAAGGAAGTCGCTCTCCTCTCCGCGCTGGTCGAGCGTGGCGCAACCGTCAAGCAGCTGCATCTCGGCGGCGGGACGCCGACGTTCCTCTCGGGCGAAGAGATGTGGCTGTTGGTACGCGTGCTCGAGGACCACTTCCCCTTCGACGCCGGGTGCCAGCGCTCGATCGAGATCGACCCGCGGACCGTGACGCCCGAATCCGTCGCCGCGCTGGCCGGCTTCGGTTTCAACCGGATGAGCCTCGGCGTCCAGGATTTCGACCCCGACGTGCAGCGGGCGGTGAACCGCCTGCAGAGCGAAGCCGACACGCTCGCCGTGATGCGTGCAGCTCGCGCCAACGGCTTTCGGTCGCTCAACGTCGACCTGATCTACGGGTTGCCGCGGCAGACGGTGCCTGGATTCGCGGTGACGCTCGACAAGGTCATCCAGGCAGCTCCCGACCGGATCGCCCTCTACAGCTATGCGCACGTCCCGCACCTGTTCAAGCCGCAGCGCCGGATCGTCGAGTCGGACCTGCCGAGCTCCGCTGACAAGCTCGCGATTCTCGAGCTCGCGATTGACAAGCTCGTCGGAGCGGGCTACGTCTACATCGGGATGGACCACTTCGCGCGACCCGACGACGAGCTTGCCCTCGCGCAGCGCGTCGGCCGGCTGCACCGGAACTTCCAGGGCTATTCGACCGATTCCGACTGCGATCTGCTGGCATTCGGCATTTCCGCGATCGGCAAGGTCGGCGCGACATACAGCCAGAACGTGCGCACGCTCGACGAGTACTACGAGCGGCTGGACCAGGGGGTTCTGCCGTGCTTCCGAGGCGTCGAGCTCAACGCCGACGATCGGCTGCGGCGCGACGTGATCGGCACGCTGATGTGCGGCTCGGCCATCGACTTCCGCACGGTCGACGTGAAGCACGGCATCGCCTTCCGCGATTACTTCGCCCCGGAGCTGGAAGCGCTCGAGCCCCTGGCGGCGGACGGACTGGTCGAAATCGACGACTGGTCGATCGTCATCACGCCGCGCGGCCGGCTGCTCATGCGCAACGTCGCGATGGTGTTCGACCGCTATCTGCGCGAGCAGCGCGAGCGGCCCCGGTATTCGCGCGTGATCTAGAGGC
>DASSGI010000229.1:0-16594 GCA_035857655.1 Casimicrobiaceae bacterium
GATCTCAATCCCGTGCTCGCCTATCCGTCGGGACTGGCGATTCTCGACGCACGCATCCTGCTCGGCGCCGAAGGAGCCCCTCATGCCGGCGCCGTCTGATCTCGTCGATGCGCGCCTCGACGTCGCCGAAGGCGTGGCGACCCTCGTTCTCGATCGCGACGATGTGCGCAACGAGCTGACGGGCACGAAACTGGTCGACGACATCGAGCGAACCGTCGCGTGGATCAATGCGGAGCCGACGATCGGAGCGTTGGTCATCACCGGCGCGGGACGCGCGTTCTCGTCTGGTGGCAACGTCAAGCACATGCGCGACCGCGCGGGCAGCTTCGCGGGTGACGTCTACGAAGTGGCGCAGCGCTATCGGGCGGGAATCCAGCGAATGCCCCTGGCCCTGCGACGCCTCGATGTTCCCTGCATCGCAGCGATCAACGGGCCGGCGATCGGCGCCGGCTTCGATCTCGCCTGCATGTGCGACATCCGGCTCGCGGCCGAGCACGCCACGATGGGCGAAACGTTCGTCAACGTTGGAATCATTCCCGCGGACGGCGGCGCGTGGCTGCTGCAGCGCCTGATCGGCTATCAACGCGCCGCCGAGCTCACGTTCTCGGGGCGCGTCATCGACGCGGAGGAGGCTCGTGCGCTCGGCATCGTGCTCGAGGTCGTGCCCGGCGAAGCGCTGCTGACGCGTGCGCAGGCGCTCGGCGCAAGCTTCGCGGCAAAACCGCCGCGTGCGCTTCGACTCACCAAGCAGCTGATGAGAAGCGCGGCACGCATGGACTTGGCCGAGTTTCTCGAGCTTTGCGCCGTCTACCAGGGGATCTGTCACAACACGGACGACCACATCGAGGCCGTGTCCGCGATGCTGGAAAAGCGCTCGCCCCGGTTCGAGGGGCACTAGCGGGACCCTCAGAGGTCGATCTCGACCCACAGCGGCTGATGATCCGACCCGGCCGCCTCCATGTCTATCCAGCACGAGCGCACGCGAGCCGCGAGCGCGGGGCTCAGGAAGCAGTAATCGATGCGCCGTCCGCTGGGAATCGTCGCGCCTTCTTCTTCACGATGACCCCCGGCGACCCACGCGTCGACGAATCCTGTCGCGCGGTTGAGACGCCCGTAACTTGGGCTCAGCGGGCCGACGATGCGATCGTAGTCGGGCGAGTTCCAATCGAAGTTGAAATCGCCCATGAGGATCGCGTCGCCGGGCATTGGCGGCATCGTCCCTTCCATCCAGCCCGCTTCCGGATCCGGATGGCCTCCGCACCATGCGCCACCTTCTCCGGGCGCGCGTGCATGGATGTCGAGCACCGCCTCGACCTGCGACAGCCGCGTGGCGCTCGCCAGATGACTCAGGTGCAGCGAGTACAGGCGCACCGGCCCGGCCCCGGGTGTGATCACGACCGCTTCGAGCGCGCCCTGCTGAATGCTGTGCTGCTTCAGTGTCGCGTACTTCGGCAGCAGGTGATTCCGTGACGACACGATGGGCAGTCGCGACAGGATCATCGTGCCGAACTGGCGGCGGCGATTGACGAGTCGCCCCATGGCATCGCGATAGCTCGCGTCCATGTCGAGGTTCGCACCGTACACCCAGTGGTGCTCGGGCAGCATCGCGGCGAGCACGGCAGGTGAATCGACATCGCCGCTGCGCTGCCAGTGGCGCTCGACTTCCTGCAGCGCGATGATGTCGGCGCCGCTGACCTCGACGGCGATGCGCTCGAGATCGTAGCGGTTGTCCCTGCCGAGCCCGTATTGAACGTTATAGGTGACGAGCTTCACGGTTCGTTGACCGCGCGCGCCGCAAGCGAAAGGTTCGTCAGCTTCTCTGCCGCGCTCGCGCGCGTGAGCTCCAGCATGCCGCAGTCCGGCGAGAGGATCAGCTGCTCCCGGGACACGAAGCGCAGCGCCTCGTTGGCGCGTCCAACAAGGGCTTCGACGCTTTCGACTTCGTTCTCGCCGACGTCGAGCACGCCCAGCATGATGCTCTTGCTACCGATGGCACCCAGGACGTGCGCGTCTAGGTTGCTCGCAGCGCCCTCGATGGAAACGACGTCCAGGCGCGACTCGGATAGCCAGCTCAGGATGTCCCCGTAGTATTCCGCATTCGCCTTGTACGGGATGCCTTTCCGCTCGAGCGGCTTGTTCGGATAGCCGCGGCAAATGTGCACGACGTACGTCGCGCGGTCCTCCAGCCCGGCGAAGCAACGTTCGAGCGCTTCGAGCCCCCAGGCTTGCGCTGCATCGGGGTAACGGAGCAGGACGGGGTCGTCGAACTGAATGACACGGCACCCGGCCTCGATCAACGCGAGGACCTCGTGGCGAATGGCGTCGGCATAGTCGAACGCGAGCCGCTTCCGATCTCCTTCGTAGAACTCGTCGGCGACGCAGTCGGCGACGGTGGTCGGGCCGGGGAGCCCGATCTTGGCGATTCCCTTGGCGTGCTTCTTCGTGAACAGAAATTCCTCGAGCAGCAGCGGTCCGGGGTATCGCAGCTTTCCGACGATGCGCGGAGCATTCTGCTGCGACGTGCCGGCGCGCATCGAAATGGGCTTCAAATTCTGCGCATCCACCCCCTCCAGCCGATTCACGATATGGAGTACATAGTGGCCGCGGCGCTCTTCGCCGTCGGTCATGATGTCGATGCCTGCGCGGTTCTGATCCTTGATCGCCTCCAGTGCAGCCCTGTCGAGTCGCTCCGAAAACTCGGCCGTTCCGACTTGCTGCCGGCGCCGGTCCAATGCGAAGCCGAAGCTGTCGAGCAGCGATCGGCCGTTGCGCGGGTAGACGTAGCGCGGCTTGGGATAGCTGCCGACGATGGCGGTCAGGACTTTGTCGTGCGCCGGAAGTTTCATGAATGGTCAGTAAGCGACGTGCGCGTCGAGGCGCCGGCCGCTGGACTTGTCGAACAACAGCGCGTCCTGCGGCGCAAACGTGAGCGAGACGTTGTCACCCTCGCGATGACGCGCCTCGGCACCCGCCTCGATGAAGCGGACGATCCCCAGGTCGGCGTCGGCCGAGTAGAGGACCTCGCGGCCCATGGGCTCGACGGCGACGATCTTCGCCGGCATTCCGTTCGCGTCCGCGTGCAACGCTTCCGGCCGGATGCCGAGAACCACATTGCCGTTGGCCGACCCCGAGAGCCGCAGCATCGAACTCCGGACGCTTAGCTCGCCGTCCTCGACCTCGCCGTCGAACAGGTTCATAGGTGGCGAGCCCACGAACCCGGCGACGAAGAGTGTCTCCGGCCGCTCATAGAGATCCTTGGCCGTACCTTCCTGCTCCACGCGCCCGGCATTCATGACGACGACGCGGTCGGCCATCGTGGTGGCCTCGATCTGGTCGTGTGTCACCAGAATAGTCGTTACACCAAGCTCGCGCTGGATGCGCCGGATCTCGGTGCGCATCGTCAGGCGCAACGACGCATCGAGGTTCGACAGCGGCTCGTCGAGCAGCAGGAGATGCGGTCGCTTGACGAGCGCCCGCGCGAGCGCCACCCGCTGCTGCTGGCCGCCGGAAAGCTGCGTCGGGCGCCGGTCGAGGAGCATGTCGATGCGCACGAGAGCGGCGATCTCTCGTGCTCTGGTCTCCGCATCCGCGCGCTCGACCTTCTTGAATCGCAGCGGGAACATGATGTTCTCGAGCACGCTCATGTTCGGATAGAGCGCGTAGGACTGGAACACGATGCCGACGTTGCGGTCACGCGCTTCGACGTCGTTGACCCGTGCGCCGTCGAACGCAATCTCGCCCGACGTCGGACTGTAGATTCCCGCCAGCATCAGCAGCGTGGTTGTCTTGCCGCAGCCCGACGGACCCAGTACCGCGACGAACGCGCCGTCCTCGATCGCGAGATCGATGCGCTCGACCGCCGTGGCTCCGGTCCAGCTCTTGCGTACGTTCTTGAGCTCGATGCGCGCCATGGTTCACCCCCGGATGCCGCCGATCGTCATCTGCGTGAGATAGCGCTGGCAGAAGACGTAGAGCAAAAGGCTCGGCAGGACATAGAAGACCGAAACGGCGGCGACGATGCCGTAATCGACGCCCATGATGTCGTCCGAGACCCAGAAGAGATACAGGCTCATCACCCAGTTCGTGTTCTCGATCAGCATCGTGCGCACGAAGATGTACTCCTCCCACGCCCGGATGAACGCAAACACCGCCACCGCGATCAGCCCGACCCGCACCTGCGGGAGAACGACCATCAGGAATGCCTGTCGCCGCGTCGCGCCGTCGGTCATCGCGCTCATCTCGATATCCCACGGCACGGCGTCGAAGAAACCCTTCATCACGAACACGTAGAACGGGAGCTCGATCGTCGCCAGCACCAGCATGACGCCTGCGATCGTGTCGAGGAGTCCCACCCAGTGCAGGATCAGAAAGATCGGGATGATGAGCGTCATCGCCGGGAACGCGTGCAGGACGAGCATGCCCTGGAGGAATGCCTCGCGGCCGCGGAAGGCGAAGCGCGAGATGTAATAACCGGCGAGCGACGCCACTGCCAGGATGATCAATGTCTGCGACAGCGCAAGCGCGAGCGAATTGCGGAAGGCGATCCACACCGATGGGAACTGCCCCCCTGCGGTCGCCTTGGTGCGGATCTCCTCGATGATGTTGGTGCGCCAGAGGAAGCGGTAGTTGGCGAAATTGAGTTGGCCGCCTACGAGCGCCGCAAGAAGCACCGCAGCGATGACGAGCAGCGACAGCCCTGCGACGAGGCGCAATCGTGGCGAAGGTGTGGCGATATGCACGATGCTATAGATCAGCACGGCCGGCGCGATGATCGCGCAGGCGGTCCACAGCACGTCGGTCGATACACCTCCGCTGCGCGCGGTGACCGAGATCACTACCATCCAGAAGTAGGGCAGGATGATGGGGATCGAGACGATGAGCAGAAACGCGAGCAGCGCGGATTGGCCGGCAGCGCGCCGGAACCGTGCCCGGCGGGCGAGCCGCGGCCAGTCGCGGCGCAGCGCCGGCGCCGCGGACGTCTCGAGCGTCTCGGTGGACATCAGTGGACCTCGATCCTCGGCGCCTGCAGCAGGCGCCGCATGTCCATGAGCCGCCACATGCCGAGCGCCGCGATCACGCCGATCACGATGAGAATCAGCGACAGCGCCGCCCCGTAAGCATACTGGCCGTTCTCGAATGCGCGTCTGTACGCGTACAGCGAGAACACCGTCGTGTCGTAGAACGGACCGCCGCCGGTGATCAGCAGGATGTATTCGAAGCTCACGAGAAGCGACAGCGTCTGGTGGATGGTCATGTACGAGATCGGCCAGCGCATCGCCGGAAAAACGATGTGCCGCACGATGGCGAGCGGACCCGCGCCGTCAGACCGCGCCGCATGGAAGAGGTGCTCCGGGATGGAGCGGATCGCCGAGGTAAAGATGATCATCCCGAGCGACGCGCCGATGAACCCGTTCGCGAGAATGATCACCAGGAGAGGCTGGTTGCCACGCAGATCGACGGGTGGCAGCCCGAGCACGTGTACCAGGACCTGGTTGAGGAGCCCGCGTTCGTTGGGGTCGACGACCCAGGCCCAAAGCAGCGCGTAAACGACCGACGGGCTCATTCGCGGCAGCAGCCAGACCGCCTGGAAGAATGCGCCGAAGGCCCTGGGCACGGCCGTCGTGACAAGCGCGAGCAGCAGCGCGAACGTCACATTGAAGATGGCAAGCGTCGACAGTACGAAGATAGCAGTGACGCCGAGCGAAGCGAGCAGCCGCGTATCGCGAGTCGCCATCCGTGTGAAGTTGTCGAGCGTGAATCCGGTGACCGCGAGCGTCCGGCCCATGTCGGTGAAGGCGAGCACCAGATCGACGGCAACCGGCGCGACGAAGAAGCAGGCGAGCAGCACGAGCGCCGGCCCCAGAAACAGAGCGAAGTTGGCGCGCTGGCGGTTGAGCTGCGCTCGAGCGAAGTCGGGCATGGCGAACGCCCTCTCTATCACGCTGGAAGCGGGAACCCGGCGTCTTGCGATGGCCGCTGCCGGGTCCTCGCGTTCGCGTGGACGACCGGTCAGTTCTTGATTACGACGTCCTTGCCCAGCTCGTTCTGCATCTCATCGATGACGAAGTCGGTCGCCTTGTCCGCGGTGAGCCGACCCGTTTCGACGCCCTGAATGCCCTTGAACAGGATCGAATTGTATTGACCGATCTTCGGATGGTTGGGCATGAAGCTCGCATACTTGAGCATCGGCGTTGCCGCGACCAGCGCCCAGCCCTTGTCGACGAGCTCCGGCATCGCCTGCTCGCCATAGTTGATCGGCGTGTGATTGGTCGTCACTGAATGCTGCATGTTCGGATACGGCTGGCTCGCCAGCCCGACGATATACGCGGCGAGATCCTTGTTCTTCGATTTTGCGGACACTGCGTACGCGATCGGATGGGAAAGGTTCGCCGGCTTCCCTCCCTTCTTGCCCGCTGGCGCATTGATCCAGGTGTACTTGTGAAAGTAGTCGTCCTTTCCCTTGAATTTGAACGCCTTCATCTGGTCGGTAACGCGCCAGACGCCGTGGAAGAATACGAGCGCTTCGTCCCCGCCGAACGACGCCTGCTCGATGGCATCCCACGACATCGATGAGTTGTTCGCAGAGAACGCTTTCTTGTCCGTGCAGTACTTCACCCAGGTGAAGAAGCTGCGCAACGCCGCCTTCGACGTCTGCAGCTTGCCCGCCTGCTTGTCGTACGGGTCATCGCCGAACGCTTCGGTCAGCATCTGAAAATCCGGGCCGGCATTGGGCCGGTGAAGGATCCCGTACTTCGCGACGCCCTTCTGCACGCCACGCCCGGCGAGATCGCAGAGGTCGTTCGCGGTGAACTCGCCTGCGTCCACCTTCGCCGGCAACGCCGCAATCTCCTTGTCGCTCATCCCCAGCTTGCGCAGCTTGTCGTTGTTCAGGAAGAACATCCGGACTTCGGAATCCTGCGGCACGCCGTAGCGTGCGCCTTTGTAGGTCACGGCCTGCCACAATTGCTTGATGATGTCGCCGTAGAGCTCCGGATTCTTGGCGATGTGGTCTTCGAGGTTCCATGCATAGCCGGCTTCGGCGAAAGCTCCGGTCCATTCGTGCGCAAGAACGAAAATGTCCGGACCCTTGTCGACGGCGAACGCTTTCATCAGGTCGAGCGCGTCGTCGTCGTAGCCCTTGGCGTTGGTCTCGTTCAGTTCGATCTTCACGCGCTTGTCGGCGCCGGCCGCGGCGAGCATCCTGTTCAGCGTGTCGGCGGCAGCGACGATGTTTCCGGCTCGCAGGGGCCCCGAGCGATCGGCGCGCGCCCACACCTTGATCACGACCTCCTCGGCCAGAGCATGCGTGCCAGCGGCGAACAGCGCACTGGCCAGAGTCCCGGCTATTGCAAGTTTCCAGTTCATGAGCTCCTCCTCGGGTAGTCCATTTCCGTGCGGGTATCGACTCGTGCTACATCGTGGGTCTCGCGACCTCCGTGCGGCGCGCGAGATGTGCGTCGACGATGCGTCGCAACACTGCAGGCGTGTTGGTACAGATCGCGTCGGGCTCCAGTGCAACGAGCAAACGCAGCTCGTCCTGTCGCTCTTCGTGCCAGAGCGTGACCGCAAAGTCATTCCGGCGCAGGCGATCGATGAAATCCGTATCGACCAGAGCGTGCGGCCGCGGTGCGCGGGACTCCCAGCACAGGTGGACGCCATCCACGTGGTACGTCGTGGCGAGGCGAACAATTTCCTCGGCCCCGATCACGCTTCCCATCATGAACGACGTCCGAATGCGAGGCCGCCCGAGCTTGGCAGCGGCGAGCGCCGGTCCATCAAAACCGCCGACGACAGTGCGTTCCCACACTGGACTCACGGATACCATCGCGCCGACGGCATCGGCTTCGTCCGGATCCTTGATTTCGACGAGCAGTCCGGTCGTCGTCGGCGCAATCCAACTGAGAAGATCCGAGAGGCGAATCGTTCCGGGTTCCGCTGCTTCGACCTCGGCCACGCCGAGGTCGCACACCAGTCGATCACCGAGCGCCAAGTCGTGCCGGACGATCAGCGTGCCGTCGCGGGTTGCCTGCACGTCGCATTCGATCGCATCCGCGCCTTCGGCGACCGCTGCTTCGAACGCCGCCCAACTGTTGTCCGGGTGTTGCGCGCTGCTGCCGCGATGGGCGATCACCTGCGGGATGATCACGAGACCTCCGCTGCTGAAAGGCCGCGCACGGTCGACCGCGGCACCAGCTTCACGGGGACGGTCGCCAGACGGTGGCGCGCCTCCGAGCGGGGCTCGCGCCTGCGAATCGCGGTCATGACAGCGGCCGCAAGATCATCGAGCGGTTGTCGAAACGTGGTAAGCCGGTAGGCGCTCCAGGCAGCTTGCGGAATATCGTCGAAGCCGATCACGCAGAGGTCCGCAGGCACCTGGCGACCACATTCGAAGCGGGCCGCGTCCAGGAATCCGAGCGCGAGCAGATCGGTGACGCAGAACACGCCGTCGATGCGCTCCTTCGCAAGCAAGGCGAGCGCTGCTTCGCGTCCGGTCTGGTAGTCGGTCGTCGGGCGTTCCTGCCAGATTCGCACCGTGACACGTGATTCGCCGGCGCACGCAACGAACGCCTCGATCCGACGGACCAGGCTTGTGGTTCGCGCGGCGCTCGACACGACGGCGAGGCGCCGGCATCCTGCCCCCAGGAGACATTCGGCTGCCAGGCGTCCGCCTTCCGCGTGGTCGGCGAGGACCGTATCGACGGCGAGCTTCGGCAACAGCTTGTTGACGAGGATGACGGGCACGCCGTTGCGCAGACATTCCTCGACGATGCGCGCGGGGGGTGTGCCGGTCATCACGACGATGGCGGCGACCCGGTACTCGAGGACGCGCGCGATCACTGCAGCGATGTCGTGCCCCGCATTTGCGGCGTTCAGCAGCATGCATTGAAAGCCGTCGGCGAGCAGCCTAGCCGACAATGCTGCGAGAAGACCGGCATGAAAGGGCTGTTGAAGATCGGTGACGACCAATCCGACCAGATTGGAGCGCGCGTGGTTCAGGCTGCTCGCGAGTCGGTTGACGCGATAGCCGAGATCGTCCGCCGCGCGGACTACGCGCTCGCGCATCTCTGCCGAAACGCTTGCGCCAGGGGTGAACGCACGCGACACCGCAGAGCGCGAAACTCCGGCCCGTCGCGCGACGTCCGCTGCCGTCACGAACCCACCCCTCGAGCCTCTCACGGTCACCATGTGTTCGATTGCACACGTGTGCAAAGGGATGCTAGCGCTGTTTGCACGCGTCCGCAACCTCCGCCGTGGTAGGCTTCGCCCACTCGTCCTCTGGTGTGCGAACTTGGCATCTCGCGCTCCGGCTATCGCCAAACTCGCGCGGCCGAAGCTCTTCGACGCGGCGCCGCGAGATCGCTTGTTCTCGCTGCTCGACGAAGCGGCGAGGCGGCCGATCGTGTGGGTCTGTGCGCCGCCCGGCGCGGGCAAGACAACGCTCGTCGCGAGCTACCTAGAAGCGCGCAAGCTCAAGCACCTTTGGTATCAGTGCGATGCTGCTGATGCCGACACCGCGACGTTCGTCCATTACATCCGCCTCGCAGCAGGGCAACTTGCCGGCAGGGCAGCGGTGCGTCTGCCGCAGTTCACTTCCGAGCCGGGACAGGATCTAGCACGATTCGCGCGCGGATTCTTCCGCGATCTGTTCTCGGCGTTGCCGAATCGGTGCGCCGTCGTGTTCGACAATTTCCACGAGCCGCGCACACGCCGGGTACAGCGTGCCGCGTTCGCGCAAGGGTTGGAAGAGCTTCCCGAAGGGATCACCGTCATCGTCCTGTCGCGCGGCGATCCGCCGCCCGAATTCGCGCGGCTCGTCGCCAGCCGCCACATCGCGCGCATCGACGAAGCGGAGCTTCGCTGCACGCCCGAGGAAGCGGAAGCAATACTCGGAAAGATCAATCTCGACACACAAACCCTGCACACGATTCAGAAGCAAAGCGACGGCTGGGTCGCCGCACTCGTGCTCCTGCGCGAGCACCTGAGCCGCAAGGGCGCGGTGGTCGATCAGTCGATCGGCGAGGGCAAGGAAGCGATATTCCAGTACTTCGCTGGCGAAATCTTCAACCACGCGCGACCCGAGAACCGGCGCGCGCTGATGCTGACCGCGATTCCGCCGTCGATCACCGCCGCGGAGGCCGTCGCGCTGAGCGGCAATGAAGAAGCTCCGCGGCTGCTGGATTATTTGTATCGCCATCATTTATTCACGCACCTGCGCCACGGCGAGCAGCCGAGCTACCACTACCATGCGCTGTTCCGCGAGTTTCTGCTGTACGAGCTCGACACGCGTGTTTCACGCGACGAGCGCCTGACTGCGACCCGCCGCGCGGGGCGGCTTCTAGCCGAACGCGGGCAGGTCAGCGAAGCGCTCGAGTTGTACCGGGACGCCAAAGACTGGGACGCCATGCGTTCGCTCATTCACGAGCACGCGCTCGAGTGGGCGCGCCAGGGTCGCGCACAGGCGGTATCCGACTGGATCGAAGCGCTGCCGTCGTCGATGCGCGAGAGCGATCCGTGGCTCGCATACTGGTTCGGCCGCGCCTGGGTCTTCGCCCAGCCGCTGCGCGGCCGCCCGTCGATCGAGCGCGCGTACACGGCATTTCGCAACATCGGCGAGCTGCGTGGCGAAGCGCTGGCGCTTTCCACGATCGTTACGAGCTACTACTACGAGTGGGCGTACTTCGCGCCGCTCGACCGCTGGTTGCCGGAATTCGAGCGTTTGCTCGGCGGCGAGCGTGCTGCGGATCTCGATCCGGAAAGCGAATTGCGTGCGCGCGCGGCCTGGCTGATGGCGCTCCTTCTACGCAACCCGGAAGACGAGAACGTCGCGCGCTGCGCACAACGACTGGATGCGCTGATCGACGGCGAAAGGGATCCGAACCTGCGTGTGCTGGCGGGCGCGATGGTGTTCAACTACATCAACTGGAAGACCGAAGGCGAGGAGGCGCCTTCGCTGATCGCGCGGATCGAGCCGATGCTGACCAAACCGGATGTGAGCCCTCTGATGCAGGTGCAGTGGCGCACGCACCTGTCGTTCTGGCACTACGCCCACGGACGCTACGGCGAATCGACGCAGGTGATGGTCGACGCCCGCGCCATTGCGGAGCGCTACGGGCTCGAAGCTTACCTTTTCGACATCGACCATGCCGAAGTGTCGGCGCTGATCAACAAGGGCGAGCATGCCGCGGCCAAGGCGCTGCTCGACGTCATGGAGCATCGCTTGTCGCCGACGCGCCGGATGCAATGGCCGTTCTTTCATCATGTTCGTTCGATGCTCGAGCAGCGCCTCGATCATCGGAAGGCGGCGATCGAGCACGCCGAGCGAGCGGTCGCGCTTGCTCGCGAGCTCCAGGTGCCATCGGTGCAGCTGCCGCACTTCCTGGCACGGCTCGCCTGGGCGCGCGCCGCGGCCGGCGACGGCCAGGGTGCAATGGAGGTGATCGACGAGGCGATCGCGCTTGCGTCTCCGTTCGAACGCAGCAAGTTCGAGGAACGACGCGAGCTTCTCGCGATCGAGGCCGACTACAACGCCGGCAACCTCGAGCGCGTTTCGGTGGGACTCGCGAAGGTGCTCGGCGAGCACCGGGCGCGCGGCGATGTGGTGTTCATGCGGAGCCGCCCCGATTGGGCAGCGCGCCTGGCGAGTCACGCGCTCGAGCACGGTATCGAAACCGAGTTCGTGCGCGCGATGATCCAGCGCGATGCGCTCGCTGCGCCGCCGGACGCCGGGCCGAATTGGCCCTTCCGGCTCCGGGTTCGCGTGCTCGGCGGTTTCGGGCTCGTTCGCGACGGGCAGCCGGTCGTCTTCACCGGCAAAGCGCAGCAGAGGCCGCTCGACTTGTTGAAGCTCGTGGTCGCGCTCGGCGCCTTCGACGTCGACATCGAGCACGTGACGGCTTCGCTGTGGCCGGACGCCGACGGTGCTGCTGCAAAGAGCTCGTTCGATTCCGCGCTCTTCCGGTTGCGCAAGTTGCTCGACATCGAAAATGTGATCACGCTGTCTGCCGGCAAGCTTTCGCTCGATCGTACGCGCGCGTGGACCGACGTGTGGTCGCTCGATGCCGCGCTCGAGAACGCCGGGCAGGCGAGCGAAGGCGATTCAACGGACGCCTCGCGGGTGCACGCCGCGCGCCGGTTGCTCGAAGCCTATCCCGGTCCGTTGCTCGGAGCGGACGAGGACGCATGGATCGCGAAGCCGCGCGACTTGCTGCGAGCGCGCTTCGTGCGCACGCTGCTGTTCCTGGGCGAGAAACTCGAGGCCAGGCGTGATTGGACGACGGCTGTCGATTTGTATCGGCGCGGACTGGAAGCCGACAATCTGGCCGAGCCGTTGTATCGCGGGCTCATGCGCGCGCTCGCGGCAAAGGGCGATCATGCCGAAGCGATGAATGCGTTTCGGCGCTGTCGCGAGCTATTGTCCATCGTTCTTGGCACCAAACCGTCCGGCGAGACCGAGCGTCTTCATCAGGAAATCATGGCGCGTCGCTCGCCGTGAAGCTTCGATTCTCCTGCCAAGGCTCCGAACAATTCGCGTAGCGCCGGTTGCCGCCCGTGTTTGAACGGCGGCAAGCGCAACGCCCGCGGTCCCAGCCCGCCAATGCATCCGGCCCGATCCGACGGGACGAGAGCGAATCGGTAAGCCATCCGTATACCCGGCCGCCGCACAGTCGGACCGTCTTCTCGGGCGGCGCGAAGCGATGGTTGCTCGGGGGCGAAATCCGGATGGAGAACGACAGATGACCCGTGTCAGACTAGGAAGGACGCGGTCCCGCTCAGCGAGCGCGATCGCAAAAAAACCCGCCGGAGCTTCGCGCAAGCACCCTCGCCGCAAAGAAGGGGGCGCCGCTACGTTACCCCCGCACCAGAACGCGCCCGCCGGGTTACCCCCGCACCAGAACGCGCCCGCGGGTTCCGTCCGTAAGCGCAGGAAGCCATTCGTCCTGTAGCGAAGGATATTGCCGCGCCGATCATCTTCCTAGGCAGCGGCGCCCGTCCTCGTATCGGCACCCTGTGCGGAGCAACATCCGCGGAGCGCGCCCTTTGCGCTGTGGCCGGCGGATCCCCGCTCCGTCGCCCGATCCGGACGCGTCCCGCAACTCCCGTCGTCCGTCCGCTTTTCGTTGCTCCAAAGATAGGTAGCGACGCCTCCCAACATGGGGAGCGCTCCCGATTTTCGGTTTGGCGACTCCGCCGACGATAGCGACCAGTGCGACCTGCGACGGACGGCCCCTAGGCCCCGGGCCTGGGATGCTCGAAGACCCACCCCCCGTCGCGGCGATCGCAGTGCTTGTCCCATCGAACAGGAGATCGTCATGCCCCGTTTCATCGTCGAAAGAACGTTCCAGGGAGGTCTCTCGTTGCCAATGAACGAAGACGGCGCCAACGCGTGCACGCGAATCGTCGGGGGCAACGCTGAACTGGGGGTCACCTGGGTCCACTCGTATGTCAGCGCCGAAAGGACCAGAACGTACTGCGTCTACGACGCACCGTCGCCGGAAGCAATCCGGAACGCGGCGCGACGCACGGGTCTTCCCGTCGAGAGCGTCACCGAAGTGCGCGTTCTCGATCCTTACTTCTATCACTGACAGGCGCGAGGGAGACTCGTCGTGAAAACCAGAATCACCCCGCGTTTGGCCGGCATAGCCGTGTTTCTGGCCTGCACACTCTTCGGCGTCGACGCGGTTCGGGCCGACGTTCGCGACCCGCAGGATCGAGCGACGGTGGAGCTCAATGTAAGGGATCAAGGCGTTTGGATCGTCACTCGAACATCGCCGCTATCCCGCTGACGCTCGCCTGACGCATAATTTGCGCCGGTCCTTGTTCGTGGACAGGCGGAGTTGAAACTCCTCGAACGCGAATCTGCTCTCCAGTCGCTTGGCGCTGCCTTCAGCGAGGCTCATGCCGGCCGCGGCGGGACCGTGCTCGTGAGCGGCGAGGCAGGCATCGGCAAGAGCGCGCTCGTTGCCGAGTTCGCCGCGTCGCCACCCGATGCGCGCGTACTGTGGGGCGGTTGCGAGGCGCTATTTTCGCCGCGCCCGCTCGGACCGCTCTACGACATCGCGCCCGCGCTCGATCCGGCGCTTCCAGGCCTGATCGCGAGAGGCGGTGATCGATCGGAACTGTTCGCCGCGGTCCTTGCAAGCCTTTGCGCCGGCGGCGTCACGCTGCTGATCATCGAGGACGTCCATTGGGCCGATGCGGCGACGCTCGATTTCATCAAGTTCGTCGCGCGCCGCATTCCGCGCGCAAAAGTGCTGCTCGTGATTACGTTTCGTGACGACGAGCTCGACGCACAGCATCCGCTGCGGCTCGTGCTCGGCGATTTGCCGAGCGCGCACGTCGCACGCATCGCCTTGCAGCCGCTGTCGGCCGAGGCAGTCGAGTCGATGGCGCGAGCCAGTGACCGCGCATCGGCAGGCCTTCACGAGCTCACGCACGGCAATCCGTTCTTCGTCGCCGAAATGCTGCGCGCCGGCGGATTGTCGGCGACGCTTCGGGACGCCGTACTGTCTCGCGTCCTGCGTCAATCGGACGACGTGCGTGCGCTGCTCGAGCTCGTTGCCATTGTGCCGTCGCGCGCTGAGCGTCAGCTGATCGATGGAATTCTCGCGCCGGCTCCTTCGATGGTTACCGCGGCGTTGGCGTCGGGACTTTTGTCCGCCGACGCCGAGTCCTACGCGTTCCGCCACGAGCTTGCACGGATCACCGTTGCCGACGCCATCGAAAAACCGCGCTTGCAAGTGCTGCACTCGAAAGTCCTCGCTGAGCTCCAGACCGGAGCAGCCGGCCAGGTTCCCGCGGCCAGGCTCGTCCATCACGCTAAGAACGCGGGCGACAAGGAATCTGTGCTGCGTTACGCGCCGCAGGCGGCGGCAAGAGCGTCGTCGCACGGCGCGCACCGCGAAGCAGCAGCGCTCTACAAGGTCGCCCTCGATTACGCGGAATACGCTGAGCTGCAAACGCGGGCGGAGTTGTTGGAAGCGCGAGCATATGAATGTTATCTGATCAACCAGATCGCGGAGGCGGTGGCCGCCCGCAGCGACGCACTCGAGATTGCGCGTGCAATGGGCGATCGGTTGCGCGAAGGTCGCATGCTGCACTGGTTGTCGCGGCTGCTGTGGCTGCAAGGCCAGAACGAGCGAGCCGAGCGTTACGCGACTGAAGCCGTCGCTGTTCTCGAGATGCTGCCGCCGAGCGTCGAACTCGCATGGGCGTGCTGCGATCGAATGCTCCTCGATATGCTCGCAGCGAAATGGCCCGAAGGGATCGCCTGGGGCGAGCGCGCGCTCGCGATTAACGAGCAATTCGGCGACCCCGAGATATCGGTCTACGCGTTGAGCACGCTTGGTGCTGCGGAGTATCAGACGTCGCGCGAGGCCGGATTGCCGAAGCTCGAGCGAAGTCTCGAGTTGGCCCTCGCCCATGGCCTCGACGACCACATCGCACGGGGCTACGGCAATCTTACGGCCAACGCGGTCGTCTTTCGCGACTACCCGGTTGCACGTCGGTATTTCGATGCGGCGTTGCAGTATTTCGCGGCGCGCGACATGGATACAGGCGAGAACGTATTGCAGGCATGGCGCGCACGCCTCGAGCTCGAGCAAGGGAACTGGCACGAGGCCGGCGAGTATGCAGAACGCGTGCTCGGTCGAGGGCCGCAATTGGCTCCGGTTGCCCGCATTCCTGCGTTGGCCGTCCTCGGTCGACTGCGCGCGCGCCGCGGTGACCCGGGCGCAGCGCAAGTCCTCGACGAAGCGGCAGCGCTGGCGGCCAAGACCGGCGAGGCGCAGCGTTTGATCCCGGTTACCGCTGCCCGAGCCGAGGCGGCGTGGATCTCCGGGACGCTCGAGGCATTGGTCCCCGATTTGCAGAAAACGGTGGAGCTCGCGGTCACGCGCCCGCGGGTGGCGAGCGAGCCAGTCTATTGGTTATGGAAGGCAGGAGCACTGAGCAGCACGCCAACCGAATGCGAGCCAGCCTATGCGGCCCAAATCGAGGGGCGCTGGGCCGACGCGGCGGAGCTGTGGCGAGAGCTCGGATGTCCGTTCGAGCGTGCACTCGCGCTCAGCGAGGGCGACGAAGCTGCGCGTCGCGAGGCCTTCGCGATACTGGAATCGCTCGGCGCAACGGCGACCCTGGCGGCGCTGCGCGAGCGACTGCGCGCGGCGGGCGTGCGCGGCGTCCCTCGAGGTCCGCGCGCAACGACGGCCGCAAATCCCGCGGGACTCACGAAGCGCGAAATGGACGTTCTACTGCTGCTCGCGCAGGGACTGCAAAACTCAGAGATCGCGCGGCGCCTCGCACGTTCGGAGAAGACCGTCGATCACCATGTCTCGACGATATTGAGCAAGCTCGCTGCGCACACGCGCACCGAAGCCGCCTCGCAGGCGAGGCGGCTCGGCTTGATCAGCTAGGCTACGCCTGCGGAATTCGCGCTCGGAGTTCAACCCGGTCCGCGTTCTTCTTCACGGCGCCCGGCCTGACGCGTTCCGCGCGGCTCGCCAGAAGGCGGACCCGCGCGCGACTGCATACGCGGTGCGTTCGCCTCAGGTCTCGGCGCTGCCTGCGCGCGAGCCTCGGGCCTTGGCGCTTGTGC
>DASSGI010000230.1:0-2482 GCA_035857655.1 Casimicrobiaceae bacterium
CATCGTCGAACGCGCGAATCGACGCGATGCGTCCGTGATCGATATGGACGGACGCCGCGCGCTCGCCGTCGGGGCAGACGACGCGTCGCCCGCGGATGATCGTCATTACCGCGTCTCAGGCAGGAGCACGGGCCGAGCCTCGCGGGCCCATCCTTCTTCCCACGACATGCGCGCCGAATTTCGCGCCCCGGTACGCAGCCGTTCGAACGTCTGATCGTCAGAAGGAAACGTTTCGAACAACTCGAAGAGCACGTTCGCAAGCTGCTCGGCCGTCGAAAACAACAGGCCATTGCTGCCGTGGCGAACACGCTCGGCGAGCGTCGCGCCGTAATCGAGCGCGCACACCGGGACGCCAGCGCCGAAGAGATCGGCGACCTTCATGGGGATGTCGAGCCCTGACGACGATCGATGCAGACAGAGTCCCAGATCGGCGCTGCCGACGACGCGGGGATAGTCTTCGGGCTCGAGCCATCGCGCGCGCAGATGCACGCGGCGCGCCGGCAGACCGGCGAACCGCCGTTCGAACTCGGTGCGCCGCCGGCCGTCGCCGGTGACGAGAATCGCGAGATCGGGAAAACGCCGTGTCGAGCCACTCGCCTCCCATCCGCGAATGCGCTCTTCGAGCCTGATCACCGCGTCGATGACGACGTCGAAGTCCTCGTCCTCGGTCCAGCTCGTTGGACACACGATGAGCCCCGCGAGCGGGTTGTGGACGCCGAGCCGCGTGAGGAGCGCCTGGCGGTAGCGTTCGCGATCGACGCGCTCCATCGGCGCGAAGATCGATGCAGGGCGATCGTAGAGGACGCTCGTGTTCTGCAGACCGAACCGGCTCTTGAGGAATTCCGCAAGTCCTCGCGACACGCACAGGTTCGCGTCCGCGTGTAGGGCATCGCGGCGCTCCAGCCATCGAGCGAGCCGCACCGCCGGATGAAAGTATCCGAGCCGCAGCCGCAGCACCGTGTATCCGATGTTGTGCCAGTCGATGACGAACCGGACGCCGCGACCCGCGAGCGCGAGCCTTGCAACCGTGAGCGCCGGAAACGCCGGAGGATCCTGGACGAGCATCACGTCCGGCTTCGGCAGCTTGCGAAGCACCTTCCACAAGCGCGCCGCCATTCGCAGCGAGTCGACGAGTGCGATGGGGGCGTAGCCGAGACTCGGCCCTTCATGGCGCAGCATCGACGCCGACAGACGATGAACCGTGATGCGAGGATCGTCCGCGATCGAGCGGGGCAAGGGGGTGCCTTCGAATCCGACGAGATCGACCGCGACGCCTTGCGACGCCAGCGCCTGCGCGTGGTAACGCATGCGGGCGCTGCGACCAAGATCGACAAGCGCAACGACGACGGCTCTCATGAACGGGTTGAATGCGGGGGTTGGGTGGTTATTTTACCCGCGAGCGCGCTTTCGCCAAAAGTCGACGAGCAGATTCGCTGCCACCCGCCGCCGATACTCCGCCGTCGATCGCACGTCGTCGATGGGGGCGATCTCATCCAGCAGGATCCGCTGCGCGTCCATAATCGGCGCGCCGGCGGCAAGCGCAGCCTCCGTGCTCGGCAGCCGGACTACCGTCGGCGCGACACTGCCGATCGCGATGCGCGGCGCGATGTCGCGACCAGGATCGACACCGGCCATCACCACCTTCGAGATGGCTTGCGCGGCTCGAGTGCCGACTTTCCGGAACCACTGCCGCCCTTTGACCGCGGGGATCTCGACGGCGGCGATGAGCTCGTTGGTGCGCAGGACCGAGCGGCGATAGCCCGTGTAGAACTCGTTGAACGGCACCCGCCGTTCGCCGCTGGCGCTCTTCAGGAGCAGCATCGCGTCGGTCGCCGCCAGAATCGGCAGCGTGTCGCCGGCCGGCGAGGCGTTGGCGACGTTGCCGCCGATCGTCCCTCGATTCTGAATCTGCGGTCCGCCGATTTCCTTCGAGGCCGCGACGAGCATCGGCAGGCGGGCGCGCACGGGTCGCGATTCGATGATTTGGGTGTAGGTGCACAGCGCGCCGATCGACAGCACGGTTCCCCGCACCTCGATGCGGCGCAGCTCGTCGAGGCTCCATAGGTTCAGGAAGCTCGACTCTTTCAACGTGCCGAAGTTGAGGGCGACGTAGAGATCCGTGCAACCTGCGAGCGGCGTCAGTGGGCCTTCGCTGTCGAGCATCCGCAGCGCCTCGCGAATCGTCGCGGGCGTGAACAGACGGCGATCAGCGACGGATCCGGGCATACCGTCCTGCGCGTTCGATCGACTCGTAAATGGCGGCGTAGCCCGTGCAGCGGCAGATATTGCCCGCGAGTCCGTCTTTCATCGCCGCTCGAGACGGCTTGGGTCCGAGCGCGACCGCCGCGAGAATCATCCCAGGCGTGCAGATGCCGCACTGCGCGCCGCCGAACTCGACGAACGCGTTCTGGAGCGGATGCGAGCCGCCGAGTCCTTCGATCGTCGTCACACGCGCGTTTGCGACGTGCGCCAGCGGCACCAG
>DASSGI010000231.1:0-9230 GCA_035857655.1 Casimicrobiaceae bacterium
CTTTTCAGCGGCCTGCCGGTGCGCGGCTACGTTCTGCTCAATTCAGTGAAGAGCCTCGAGGAGCTCGGCCTCGACGGTTTCGCGCACGGCGTCCAGCGATACCGGATGTGCACGCTCCCGGCGACCGAGCTTGCGTTGAAGCACGTCGGGCGCGCCGTTCCGAACGCGGCGCTGCTGGGTGGATTCGCCGCGATCACCGGCGTGATCAAGCTGCCTTCGGTGCTCGCCGCGATCCGCGAGAAATTTCCTTCGGCGATCGCCGAGAAGAACGTCGCTGCGGCAATCGAAGCGCACGACATCGTCGCTAACGCACGGGAAACCATCGATGCTCAAGCAGACTGAGGGCTCGCACGCGGTCGCCGAAGCCGTCGCGCTATGCCGGCCGCAAGTGATCTGCGCGTACCCGATCACGCCGCAGACGCACATCGTCGAGGGATTGGGCGAGATGGTGAAGTCCGGCGAGCTCGCGAACTGCGAGTTCATCAACGTCGAGTCCGAGTTCGCGGCGCTTTCGGTCGCGATCGGCGCATCGGCCGCCGGCGTGCGCACGTATACGGCGACGTCGAGCCAGGGGCTGCTGTTCATGGCGGAGGCCGTGTACAACGCAGCGGGGCTCGGGCTCCCGATCGTGATGACGATCGGCAACCGCGCGATCGGCGCGCCGATCAACATCTGGAACGATCATTCCGACAGCATGTCGATGCGCGACGCGGGCTGGATCCAGCTCTATGCCGAGACCAACCAGGAGGCGCTCGACCTGCACATCCAGGCGTTCCACCTCGCCGAGGAGCTGTCCTGCCCCGTGATGGTCTGCGTCGACGGCTTCATCCTCACCCATGCCTACGAGCGCGTCGACGTTCCGACCCAGCAGGACGTCGACGCGTTCCTTCCCCGCTACGAGCCGCGGCAGATCCTCGATCCCGCCGATCCGGTGAGCATCGGCGCGATGGTCGGACCCGAAGCGTTCATGGAGGTCCGCTACCTGTCGCATCACAAGCAGCTCCGGGCGCTCACGCTGATTCCGCATCTCGCCGCGGAATTCCAGAAGCGCTTCGGCCGCAGCTCCGGCGGCCTCATCCGCACCTATCGCTGCGAGGATGCCGAAACCATCGTCGTCGCGCTCGGGTCGGTCAACGGAACGATCCAGGAAGTCGTCGACGAGATGCGCGCCGACGGTTCGCGAATCGGCTCGGTGTCGATCTGCTCGTTCCGCCCGTTTCCGCTCGCGCCGCTGCGCGAAGCGCTGCGCCGCGCGAAGCGCGTCGTCGTTCTGGAAAAGTGCCTCGCTGTCGGCCTGGGCGGCATCGTCTCCGACGGCGTGCGCAAGTCGCTGTCGGGGATCGTGCTCAACGGCTACACGGTCATCGCCGGCCTGGGTGGACGCGCGATCACGCGCGGCTCGCTCCGGCGATTGTTCGAGGATGCCGAGCGCGACGAGCTCGAGCAGGTGACGTTCCTCGACTTGAACGCCGACGTGATCAGCGCGCAGCTCGAGCGCGAAAGCGCGGCCCGGCGGACGGGGCCCACGGCCGAAGCAATCCTGCGCCGGATCGGCACCGTTGCGTCGAGTATCGGCTGAAGCGCCGCGAGAGGGATTCGATGGACTCGCAAGAGCAGCAAATCAAGTTCTACCAGACCGGAACGTTCACTGTCGGCAACCGCCTGCTCGCCGAGAACCAGCGTTCAGTGCAGGCCGACATGCATCGGACGAACTCCCTGAATTCCGGGCATCGCGCGTGCCAGGGCTGCGGCGAAGCACTCGGCGCGCGCTACGCGATCGACGCGGCGATGGAAGCAACCCGAAACCAGCTGATCGCGGTCAACGCGACCGGCTGCCTCGAAGTCTTTTCGACGCCGTATCCGGAAACGTCCTGGCAGATTCCGTGGATTCATTCACTGTTCGGCAATGCAGCCGCAGTCGCCTCGGGCGTGGCCGCCGCGCAGCGCGCGCTCGGCCGCCGCAACGTCCGCGTGATCGCGCAGGGCGGCGACGGCGGCACGACCGACATCGGGTTCGGCTGTCTGTCCGGCATGTTCGAACGCAACGACGACGTCCTCTACATCTGCTACGACAACGAGGCGTACATGAACACCGGCGTCCAGCGCTCGAGCGCCACGCCGCCGGCCGCGCGGACGGCGACGACGCCCGCCGTCGGACCGTCGCCGGGGAATGTCTTCGGCACCGGCAAGAATGTGCCGCGCATCGCGATGGCGCACCGGATTCCCTACGTCGCGACAGCGAGCGTGGCAAACCTTCGGGACCTCGAGCGCAAGGTAAGGATCGCGATGGAGATCCGCGGCGCCCGCTACATCCACATCTTCGTCCCCTGCCCGCTCGGCTGGGGTTCCGCGCCCGAGGACACGATCAAGCTTGCGCGGCTCGCCGTTGAAAGCGGTCTCTTTCCGCTGTTCGAAGCGCGCGACGGCGAGGTCGTGTCGAGCACGCCGATCCGGCACAAGGTTCCGGTCACCGAGTACCTGTCGCTGCAAAAACGCTACGCGCATCTATTCGGCAAAGAGCACGACATCGCGCGCATCGAGCAGATCCAGAGGATGGCCGATCGCAACATCGAAGAGTTTCGCTTGCTGCAATAGGACGATTTCATGGAGAAGCCATACGCGATCACGCTCGATGTCGGTTCGAGCCTCGCCAACAAGACGGGGGCATGGCGCACGAACCGCCCGCTGTATGTCGATCGGCTGCCGCCCTGCAACCACGCGTGCCCCGCCGGCGAGAACATCCAGGGCTGGCTCTATCACGCCGAATCGGGCGACTACGAAGTCGCGTGGCGCAAGCTCGTCGAGGAGAATCCGCTGCCTGCGATCATGGGGCGCGTCTGCTATCACCCCTGCGAAACATCGTGCAACCGCGGGAAGCTCGACGAGGCGGTCGGCATCAACTCGGTCGAGCGCTTCCTCGGCGACGAAGCGATCAAGCGCGGCTGGAAATTCACGCCGCCCGAGCGTGAGAGCGGCAAGCGCGTTCTGATCGTCGGCGCCGGGCCGTCCGGCTTGTCGGCGGCTTACCACCTGCGGCGCTTCGGCCACAAGGTCAGGATCGTCGAGGCCGGCCCGCGCGCCGGCGGAATGATGCGCTTCGGGATTCCGAAGTACCGGCTTCCACGCGACGTGCTCGATGCGGAAGTCCAGCGCATCCTCGACATGGGCGTCGAGCTCGAGTTGAACCGCAAAGTCGACAACATCCTCGAGACGATGAAGGCCGGCGACTTCGACGCGGCGTTCCTCGCCGTCGGCGCGCACATTGCGAAGCGCGCGTACATCCCGGCCGGCGAAGCGGCGCGGATGCTCGACGCGGTGTCGGTGCTGCGCGGGATGGAAGGCGAAGAGAAGCCGATGCTCGGCCGCCGCGTCGTCGTCTACGGCGGCGGCAACACCGCGCTCGACGTCGCGCGCACCGCGAAGCGGCTTGGCGCGACCGAGTCGATCATCGTCTACCGCCGCACGCGCGAGAAGATGCCCGCGCACGACTTCGAGGTCGAGGAGGCGCTGCAGGAAGGCGTGCTCATCAAGTGGCTCTCGACGATCAAGAACATGGCCGACGAAGGCACGCTGACCGTCGAGAAGATGGCGCTCGACGACAAGGGCTTTCCGCAGCCGACCGGCGAGCTCGAGACACTCGAAGCCGATTCGCTGGTGCTGGCACTCGGCCAGGACGTCGATCTGTCGCTGCTCGAGGGCGTGCCCGGCCTCGCGATCAAGGACGGCACCGTCCAGGTCGGACCGAACATGATGACCGGGTATGCGGGGATTTTTGCGGGCGGCGACATGGTTCCCTCGGAGCGCACGGTGACGGTCGGCGTCGGCCACGGCAAGAAGGCCGCGCGGCACATCAATGCATGGCTGTCGGGCGCCGTGTACGCGCCGCCGCCCAAGCACGAGGTCGCGGAGTTCGACAAGCTGAACCCGTGGTACTACAGCGACGCGCCGAAGACCGTGCGGCCGATGCTCGAGATCGCGCGGCGCACATCGACATTCGAGGAGGTGGTGCGCGGGCTCGACGAAACGAACGCGCTGTTCGAGGCGCGGCGCTGTCTCTCCTGCGGCAACTGCTTCGAATGCGACAACTGCTACGGCGTGTGCCCCGACAACGCGGTGATCAAGCTTGGGCCGGGCAAGCGGTTCGAGTTCAACTTCGACTATTGCAAGGGGTGCGGCATCTGCGCGTCGGAATGCCCGTGCGGCGCGATCAAGATGGTGCCCGAGGGGACGGCGCGATGACGAGCATCCCGACCGGCATCCACCTGCTGCAGGATCCGCTCCTCAACAAGGGAACGGCGTTCAGCGAAGAGGAGCGCGACCGCTTCCAGTTGCGCGGCCTGCTGCCGCCGCACGTCTCGACGCAGGAGCAGCAGCTCGCGCGCGTGCTGGAGAACTTCCGTCGCAAGCCGAGCGACCTCGAGAAGTACATCAACCTGCGCGCGCTCCACGACCGTAACGAGACGCTGTTCTATCGGCTCCTCGTCGAAAATCCCGACGAGATGACGCCGATCGTCTACACGCCGACCGTCGGTCTCGCGTGCCAACGCTATACGCATATCTTCCAGCGCCCGCGGGGAATCTTCGTGAGCGCCGCGGATCGCGGTCGCGTCGCGCGGGTGCTCGCGAACTGGCCCCGGCGCGACGTTGCGATCATCGTCGTGAGCGATGGGGAGCGCATCCTCGGGCTCGGCGATCTGGGCGCCAACGGGATGGGCATCCCGGTCGGCAAGCTCTCGCTCTACACCGCATGCGCGGGCATCCATCCGAGCAAGTGCCTGCCGGTGCTCCTCGATGTCGGGACGAACAATTCGGAGCTCCTCGACGATCCGCTCTACATCGGGCTGCATCAGCCGCGGATCCGGGGCACCGCGTACGACGAGCTCGTCGAAGAGTTCATCGCCGCAGCGAGCGAGACGTTCCCCGGCGTCGTCATTCAGTTCGAGGATTTCGCGAGCCACAACGCGTTCCGCCTTCTGCAGAAATATCGCGACCGCATCCCGACCTTCAACGACGACATCCAGGGCACGGCCGCGGTGACGCTCGCGGGCATTCTGTCCGCGCTGCGGGTCACCGGCGGCGCGCTCGGCGAGCAGACGCTGCTGTTCCAGGGTGCGGGCGAGGCGGCAACCGGCATCGCCGACCTCGCGGTCGAGGCGATGGTCGCAAAGGGCCTCGCGAAGGCAGACGCGCGCAAGCGCTGCTGGCTCTTCGATTCGAAGGGCCTGGTCACCGCCCAGCGGAACGATCTCGCCGAGCACAAGCAGCCGTACGCGCACCAGCATGCGGCGGCAGCCACGCTGCTCGACGCGGTGAAGGCGCTCAGGCCCACCGCGATCATTGGCGTCGCGGCGGTCGGCGGAGCGTTCACCGAGGACGTCGTGCGCACGATGGCGTCCCTCAACGAGAGGCCGATCGTCTTCGCGCTGTCCAATCCGACGTCGAAGTCCGAATGCACGGCGACGCAGGCCTACAAATGGTCCGAGGGCCGCGCGCTCTTCGCCTGCGGCTCGCCGTTCGACCCCGTGACGCTCGAGGGGCGCACGCATGTTCCGCGGCAGGGCAACAATTCGTACATCTTCCCCGGGGTGGGCCTCGGCGTTATCGTGTCGGGCGCGACGCGCGTGACCGACGAGATGTTCATGGCGGCCGCCAACGAGCTCGCCGCACAGGTTCGCGGAGACGACCTGCGGCAGGGCAGCCTCTATCCGCCGCTGTCGAGCATTCGCGACGTTTCGGCGAATATCGCCACGAAGGTCGCGACGGTGGCCTATCGCAGCGGACTCGCGCGCGCGAAAGAGCCGGTGAACCTGCTGGAAACCGTGCGCTCGCACATGTACGAGCCGCGCTACGTCAATTACGAGAGCGCGTGAGAGCGATTCGAGAACCGGCAGTCAGGCAACGCGCGGCCGCGAGAGAGAGGTAGCGAGAGATGAGGGAAACCGTTCTCAACATGCTCAGGCACCATCCGTTCGTGGCCGAGTTCGAGCCGAGGCATGTCGAGAGGCTTGCCGGGCTCGCGAAGGAGGTCCGCTTCGAGCGCGATCAGATTCTCTTCCGTGAGGGCGACGATGCCTCCGAGTTCTATTTGATCGTCAACGGGCTCGTCGCGCTCGAGATCGCGGCGCCGGGGCACACGTTCCGCGTTCAGACGCTGTTTGCCGGCGACGAGATGGGCTGGTCGGCGCTGCTGATGGGCCGGGGAAAGCACTTCCAGGCACGTACGCTCGATCGCGTCGACGCACTCGCGTTCGAAGGTGGCGAGCTGCTCGCCGCTTGCAACGAGGACACGGCCTTCGGCTACACGCTGATGAGCCGGCTGCTCGCGGTCGTCGCCGAGCGGCTGCAGGCGACCCGGCTGCAGCTTCTCGACACGTACTCTCCGATCGCCGCCCGGGCGGGCGCGTGAGGCTTTTGCGCGATCGGCCCACGGCCGGCAGCCCGGAGGCCACGCGCCCGTAGCGGACGCTGTGTCACCGAGGCTTTCGTGAATCCGGTCGCGATCACGCTGTTGCTCGCGGCCGCGCTCATTGCCTTCAGCGTGCTCGCCTGGCGCAAGCTCGCGATCATCGTTCGCCTCGCGAACGAGCCGCGCTGGGATCATCCGCTTGCGCGCCTTCGTACCGTGATCCGCAACGGTTTCTTCCAATCGCGGATGATCGCGCGCGAGTGGAAGCCGGGGGTGATGCATACGGTCATCTTCGTCGGCTTCATGACGTTGCTGGCGCGCAAGGTACAGCTCCTCGCGGTCGGCTACGACGAGACGTTCGTCTATCCAGGGCTTGCCGGCGGGATGTTCGCGACCTTCAAGGACGGCGTCGAAATTGCGGTCCTTTGCGCGGTCGGCTACGCGCTCTGGCGGCGTCTCGTGCGGAAGCCGGCGCGCCTCGAGCGCAACGGCGAAGCGCTGCTGATCCTGACGTTGATCGCGGCGATCATGGTGACCGACTTCTCGTTCGACGGCTTCCGCTTCGCGCTGAAGGCCGCCAGCGATCCCGGGCTCGCTCACGAGCGCTCGTTCGCCTTCGGCGGCAGCGCCGTCGCCAACCTCTTCGCGGGGCTGTCGCCGTCGGCATTGCAGGTCGGCTACCAGGCGTCGTACTGGATCCAGATGCTGACCGTGCTCGCGTTTCTGGTGATATTGCCGGTCGGCGAGCACTTCCACATCGTCACTGCGCTTCCGACGCTCTATTTCCGCCGCGGCGCGCCCGCCAATCGCGTTCCGAGTGTCGACCTCGATGCGATGCTGGAGGAAAACGATGCGACGGAACTGAAGATCGGCGTGCGCACGGCGCGCGACTTGACCTGGAAGGACGGGCTCGACGCGTTCACGTGCACCGAATGCGGCCGCTGCAAGGATGCATGCCCGACGTTTCTGACGGGTAAACCGCTATCGCTCAAATGGGTGCACGACGATCTCAAGCGGCATCTCATCGCGCAGCGCGACGCGATCGTCGGCCCCGGCGACGCCGCCGCGCTGCCTCCGCTCGTCGGAGCGGTGATTGCGCCGGAGACGCTGTGGGCCTGCACGACGTGCGGCTATTGCGAAGCGGCCTGCCCGATCGAGCTCGAGCACTTGCCGCGCTTCTACCGGATGCGCCAGCACCAGGTGCTGATGGAAGGCGCGTTCCCGCACGAGCTGAAGGCGGTGTTCGAGGCGTACGAAGTGCAAAGCAATCCATGGGGCCTGCCAGCGGAGACGCGCGGCGATTGGGCGGCAGGCCTCGACATCCCCGTCGTGCAGAGTGCGCAAGAAATGCACGCGCTCGACTACCTTTTCTACGTCGGCTCTGCCGAGTCGTTCGATCCGCGCGCTCAGAAGATCGCTGCCGCATTCGTCAGGATCCTCCGGCACGCCGGCGTGCGGTTCGGGATCCTCGGCGCGCGCGAGACCTCGACGGGCGAATGCGTGCGCCGCGCCGGAAACGAAATGCTGTTCCAGCAGCTCGCGCACACGCTGGTCGAGACGTTGAACAGCCTCGGCGTCACGAAGATCGTCACCTGCGATCCACACGTGTTCAACAGCCTGCGCAACGAGTACCCCGAGTTCGGTGGCCGCTACGAAGTCGTCCACCACACGCAGCTGATCGCGCGGCTGCTGGCCGAGCGCCGCCTGAAGGTGAGCCACGCATTCGAACGCGTCATCTATCACGAGCCCTGCTATCTCGCACGGCACAACGGCGAATACGAGGCGCCGCGCGCGATCCTCGGCGAGATCGTCCGCGACGCGCCGCTCGAGTTCGCGCTGCGCCGCGAAAAAGCGATGTGTTGCGGCGCTGGTGGCGCGCGGATGTGGATGGAGGAGCGAATCGGCCGCAGGATCAACGTCGCGCGCGTCGAACAGGCCCTGCCCCAGCAGCCGCAGGTCATAGCCACGGCCTGCCCTTATTGCGCGACGATGATTAGCGATGGGCTGAAGGTGCTCGGGCGGGAATCGGACATCGCTGCCCGCGACATCGCCGAGCTCGTTGCGGACGCGCTGGTCGCGGACTGAGCCGCCACCGACCGCGAGGAGCCGCCGCATTCGTGGGCGGGAGCCCGTGACCGCACGGTCTGAGCAGCCGCACCCTGTGGGGCGGGAGGGATCAATCCTCCGGGTTGCCGGACTTCGCGGCGAGCCGCTCGGAGAACTTCCGGAGGTCGATGACGACGCGCCCATGCGTGCCGCGACCGATCTCTGCCGATCCGTCCATAGCCTGCACGCGGAACTCGATGTGACGGCCGTTCGTTGCCGTGACCTCGGCCAGCGCTTTGATTCGGCGGCCGACAGGCGTAGCCGCGAGATGCGCGACGTCGACGTGCGTGCCTACCGCGCTTTCGCCCGCGTCGAAATACGGCTTGATCGCCTCGAGCGCGGCGTTCTCCATCGCCATGATCATCACGGGAGTCGCCAGCACGGGCGGGAGCGTCGCATCCTTGAATCTATTGGCGAGGTGCTCGGCGGCCACGACCATCGTGAACGAGCCTCGGGTGCCGGCGGGTATCGCGCGCATGGAGTCACCTGCGGAAGAAAATGATCCGCCACGAGTATAGGCTCGATTTTCTCGGTCCCACGACCTCGGGTCTGGAGACTGAGGTAAAGTTACGCCGGACTCGACCAGGGGGAAATGACAATGCGGCACGTAATTCTTGCGGTGACCTCGGTTCTGTTGGGACTCATGAGCACCGCCGCGCTCGCGCAGAGCTCGCTCGGCGAACTGCTCGACGGCGGGGCGAAGAAGCTGTCCCGCGAT
>DASSGI010000232.1:0-4973 GCA_035857655.1 Casimicrobiaceae bacterium
GATGCAGAACCGCGAGAAGATCGCGCCCAGCAGATCATCGCTCGAGAACTCGCCGACGATCGCAGCGAGCGCGATTTGCGCCGTGCGCAGCTCCTCGGCGAAAAGCTCGAGCGGAGGTTTCGCGGCGGCGAGGTGCCGCGCGGCGGCGGCGAGGTGCAGTGACGCTTCCCGCAGCGCCTGCAGATGGCGCTCGCGCGCGAGGAATGCGCCCTCCATGTCCTCGTGCGCGCCCGCCAGCGCGAGGATCTCCTGGCGGAGGAGCTCGATTCCGCTACCCGTCTTCGCCGACAGGAACACGTGCGTCTCTGCGCCGCTGGCGGCCGTCGGCGTGCGCGTCTCGACCTTGGCGGAAACTCCTGCGAGATCGATCTTGTTATGAACGATGATGCAATGCAGCTCCGTCGGCAGCCCCGCGAGGATCGCACGGTCGGCGGCGGTGACATCGTCGCCCGCGCTCGCATCGATCAGGACGAGCGCGACATCGGCGCGACCGATCGCTGCGCGCGTGCGCTCGATGCCGAGCGTTTCGATCGGATCCTCGGTCGGACGCAAGCCTGCGGTGTCGACGATCGTCAGCGGAATGCCGGCAATCTCGATCTGCGAGTGCAGCGCGTCGCGCGTCGTCCCGGCAATTGGCGTGACGATCGCAACCGCATCGCCGGCGAGCTGATTGAGGAGACTCGACTTGCCGACGTTGGGTCGCCCGATCAGCACGACCGTCAGGCCTTCGCGCAGCAAAGCACCCTGCTTCGCCCGTGCGAGCACGCTCGCGACCTGCGCGGCGATCGCCTCGAGCTTCCCGCGGGCGTCGGCGGCGCGCAGGAAGTCGATGTCCTCGTCGGGGAAGTCGAGCGTTGCCTCGGTGAACATCCGGAGCTCGATCAGCGCGTCGGTGAGCGCGCGAACTTCGCGCGAGAACGCCCCGGAAAGACTGCGGGCGGCGGCGCGTGCGGCAGTCGCGGTCGCGGCGTCGATCAGGTCGGCCACGCTTTCCGCCTGCGCAAGATCGAGCTTGCCGTTCAGAAACGCGCGGAGCGTGAACTCGCCCGGCCGCGCGAGACGCGCGCCGAGCTCGACGCAGCGCGCGAGCAGCGACCGCAGCACGGCGATACCACCGTGTGCGTGCAGCTCGAGCACGGGTTCGCCCGTATAGGAGTGCGGCGAAGGGAAGTAGAGCGCGAGCCCCTGATCGAGCGTTTCGCCGTGCGCGCCGCGAAACGTCGCGAGGCTCGCCACGCGCGGCGCGAGGCTGCGTCCGACAACTCCCTCTATCAGCGCGGGCACGTCGCGACCGGACACGCGTACAACGCCGATCGCACCGCGCCCGGACGGTGTCGCGATCGCTGCGATCGTCTCGGCCGGAGGCGGCGGTTCGGTTCGTGCCGTCATGCCACTGTCCGGGCGCGGTCCGGCACGCCGGGGATGCTATCGACGCTTCGCCGCGGCGAGCGCCGCTTCCTTCTCGAGCACCCGATTCATGTGCCACTGCTGGAAGATCTGCAGCGAGTTGTTGATCAGCCAGTACAGCACGAGACCGGACGGAAAGAAGATGAACATCACCGAGAACGCGATCGGCATGATCTGCATCACTTTCGCCTGCACCGGATCGGAGATCGGCGTCGGCGAGAGCTTCACCTGCAGATACGCGGTGATCGCGTAGACGATCGGGAGCACGAAATACGGATCGGGCGCCGAGAGGTCGTGGATCCAGCCGATCCACGGCGCATTGCGCAGCTCGACCGCCGAGAGCAGCACCCAGTAGAGCGCGATGAAAACCGGGATCTGAACGAGGATCGGCAGGCAGCCGCCGAGCGGATTGATCTTCTCCTGCCGGTACATCTCCATCATCTTGACCTGGAGCTGCTGCTTGTCGTTCGCGTACTGCTCCTGCAGCGCCTTCATCTTCGGCGCGATGACCTTCATCTTCGCCATCGAGCGCGCGCTCGCGTGATTGAGCGGGTAGAACGCGCTCTTGATGATGATCGTGAGCAGCACGATCGCCCAGCCCCAGTTGCCGACGAGGCCGTGCAGCCACTTGAGCAGCCAGAAGAGCGGCGCCGCAATCACGGTGAAGATGCCGTAATCGACGACGAGATCGAGGCCCTTGGCGAGCTTCGCGAGAACGTCCTGCTCCTGGGGCCCGACATAGAGTGGCACCTGGACCTGTCCGGTTGCGCCCGGCGCGATCGCCCCCATCGGCACGACCATGCCGACCGAGTACAGTCCGCCGTCCGGCAGCCTGCGCGCGTAGAACTCGCGGGGGAGCTTCTTGTCGTCCGCCGGTAACCAGGCGCTCACGAAGTAGTGCTCGACCATCCCGACCCAGCCGTTGTCGGCGTTCCTCGTGTAAGGCACCTTGCGGTTGGGATCGTTGAACTCCTTGTCGAGCTCGCCGAAATCGAGCTTCTTGAATTTGTCGGTTTCGTTGTAGAGGACCGGCCCGGTGTACGAGACCGGCGCCCACGAGCTCTGCAGCCCCTGCGTCTTCATGTCGCGCGTCAGCTGGAAATACGCAAACGGCGAGACCGGGGCCGAGCCGCTGTTCGTGACGTCATAGGCGACGTCGATCACATAGCTGCCGCGGTGAAATGTGATGATCTGGACGATCTTGTCGCCGTTCTGGGCCGTTGCTTGCAACCGGAGCTCGAGACGATCCGCGCCTGGAGCGAGATCGCGAGGACCGGGAAGCACTTCGTACGTGCTCCGGTGATTGGGCATCCCTTCACCGAGAAGGCCCGACTGCGCGACGTTCGTTCGCTCCGAGTTTCTGACGAGCAGCGTGTACGGTTTCGATTCGTCGTGCGGGTCGCGATGCTTCAGGAGTTGGACCTCGGTGATCGTCCCGCCGGTCGTGTCGACGTGAGCGCGATAGAGGTCGGTCGTGATCGTGATCAGCCGGCCGGTGGTTCCGGCCGCAGCGTTCGCCGCCGGTGGCGCCGCGGGAACCGCGCCAGGCGCAGTCGCTGTCGAGCTACCCGCCTGCGGAGCGGGAGCCGCCGGCATGGCGGGAAGATCCGCGGGCGGCGTCGATGCGCTCTTCCCCTGCTGCGCCGTGGCTGCAGGCGGGGCCGGCGGCGGGCGCATTTCCTTCTGCCACGCCTCCCACAGGAGAAGCGCTGAGAACGAGAAGATGACGAACAGAACCAGGCGTTGTGTATCCATGACAGCTTGAATGTTCGCGTCGCCCTCGGAACCGGCTTGCGCGAATCGTACGAGGTGTGGCGTCTAGGGGACCGGGTCGTAGCCGCCTGAATGATACGGGTGACAGCGCAGCAGCCTGCGAATGGCGAGCACCGTGCCCTTTGCGGCGCCATGCCTTTCGATCGCCTCGCGCGCGTACTCGGAGCATGACGGCGCGAAGCGGCAGTTCGCGCCCAGCAATGGCCGGAACACGTATTGATAGACACGAATCAGCGCTACGAGGATCGTTCTCATGGCGTGCCGGGTCTCGCCGGGAGCACCGCCAGCAGACGACGGGCCTCGACAACGATTCGCGCGAACTCGCTGCGCGCGACCGGCCGCTTGACGCGAACGATCACGTCGAGCCCGCCAATGCGCGATTTGCTTTCGCGCAGCGCGGCGCGAAGCATCCTGCGCACACGATTGCGGTCGACAGCGCGCGGCAGCACCTTGGCTCCGATCACGTAGCCGACGCGTCCGCAGGCGCGGATCGCCGGCGCGCAGACAAGCTGAAGAA
This sequence comes from Casimicrobiaceae bacterium, assembly GCA_035857655.1. Lineage (GTDB taxonomy): Bacteria > Pseudomonadota > Gammaproteobacteria > Burkholderiales > Casimicrobiaceae > CAIWHR01. Next base: position 3,698 of record DASSGI010000232.1, read on the forward strand.
ATTCGCCTTCGCTACGCCGGCCGGCTCGAAACACCGCGTCGAAGGCACCCGCGCCCGTGAGCCTGCAGCGACGACTCGCCCCTGCCATCGCCGCAGCGTTTCCGCCAATCAGGGCACGAGCCGGGCGCGGCCCTTTGCGCGGCGCGCCGAGAGCACCTTGCGGCCGCCGACTGTCTTCATCCGGGCGCGAAAACCGTGCGTGCGTTTGCGCCTGACGACCGAGGTTTGGAACGTGCGTTTCATGATCGAGAATCCGGGGGTGAAAAAGCCTTATATTAGAGCGCGTTATCGCCATCGCTGTCAATCGTTTGCAGCGCCCTCTCCGCGCAGCGCCCCAGAGGTGGCCGCGAACATGGTCGCTGCGAGCTTCGAGCCCCGCGCCGACTGCCCTTGGCCCATTGTTTTCGTCCTGTGGATAACTTCCCGTCGCTGCTCTACAATGTTGCGACGACGGTCGCGTTCGCCGGCCCGCCGCACAATCCCCTGAAGGGAACACGCATGTCCGGCGGTCCCGTTTTCTGGCAACGCTGCCTCGACGCCTTTCGCGAGGAACTGACGCCCCAGCAGTTCAACACATGGATCCGGCCGCTCGCGCTCGAAAGCGCTGCCGGCGGATATCGGCTGCTCGCGCACAATCGCTTCGTGCTCCAGTGGGTCAAGGAGCGCTTTCTCGAGCGCATTACCGAGCTGGCGACCGAAGCGCACGGCCATCCCGTCGCGATCACGCTCGCGGTTGCCGACGGGCAGCTCGATGCCGCCCGGGTCTCTTCGGCTCCGCAGATGGCTGCCGCAATGCCAGCTCCGGCCGCCGTTCAGCTCCCGTCTACGCTCGCGAACCCACCGGCGCCGCCACGGCGCCACGAGCAGACGAGCCTCAACCCCGTCTTCACGTTCGCGAGCTTCGTCCAGGGCAAGGCGAATCAGCTCGCCCGCGCGGCGGCGATGCAGGTCGCCGAGCATCCGACCTCCTACAACCCGCTGTTCGTGTACGGCGGCGTCGGCCTCGGGAAGACGCACCTGATCCAGGCGCTCGGCAACGACATCCTGCGGCGTGATCGTTCGGCGAAGATTCGTTACATCCACGCCGAAACCTACGTCTCGGATGTCGTCCGCGCGTACCAGCACAAGGCGTTCGACGATTTCAAGCGCTACTACCGCTCGCTCGATCTTCTGCTGATCGACGACATCCAGTTCTTCAACGGCAAGAGCCGTACGCAGGAAGAGTTCTTTTACCTCTTCAACACGCTGATCGAGGCACACAAGCAGGTCGTCATCA
>DASSGI010000233.1:0-8255 GCA_035857655.1 Casimicrobiaceae bacterium
CTTCCCTGAACGCCTCCGTCGAGCCGTCCGGACTTGAGTTGCGTGCGCGCATCAATCGACCCTTCGGTGCCGACGACGCTGATCGCCGGCTTCCCCTTCGCGGCGCAATTCTGCTTGCTCCACTCCTCGATCTGCGCGGGCCAGTTCGTGCTGCGGCTCGCGCCGACCTTCTTGCCGCAGAGATCGGCCGGCGTCTTGATCGTCGCCGCGTTCACCTGAGACGTGTAGAACTGCGCGCCGCTCTTCAGATAATCGACGAAATCGACCTGCTCGCGGCGTCCCGGGAGGTCGCTCATGCCGGCCATCACGATGTCGACGCGCCCGGTGACGAGCGAGCTGATCATCTGCGCGAACGCCGTTTCCTGCCATTCGATCTTGAGCCCGAGCTCCTTCGCAATCGCCTCGCCCAACTCGATGTCGAAGCCCACCAACTGATTCGTTGCGGGGTCCTTGTACGAGATCGGCGCGTAATTGGGCTGCGTCGCTGCAACGAGCTTCCCGGCCTTCTTGATCCTGTCCGGTACGTCCTGCGCGGCGGCGCCGGAGGCGATCGCCGCAGCGATGAGCGCGGCGGCGAAGTGTGGAATCGTCTTCATCGAATCTCCCCCTGGTTTGGGTTATCGTTCAAAAGGGCGTCAGGATAGCACCGCGGCGATGAAATCGCGGGTGCGTGGATGCTCGGGATCGACGAGCACCTGTTGCGGCGAGCCGTATTCGACGATCGCGCCGTGATCCATGAACGCGACGCGGTTCGCGACCTCGCGGGCGAACCCGAGCTCGTGCGTGACGACGATCATCGTCATCCCCGATCGCGCGAGATCGCGCATCACCTGCAATACCTCGCCGACCAGCTCGGGATCGAGCGCGGAGGTCGGCTCGTCGAACAGCATCAGCTTCGGTTTCATCGCGAGCGCACGCGCGATCGCGATCCGCTGCTGCTGGCCGCCGGAGAGGTCGGCGGGGTAGGAATCCCGCTTCGCAGCGAGGCCGACGCGATCGAGCAGCGCGAGTGCCTCGTCGATCACTTCGCTCCGCGGGCGGCGCTGCACGGTTACCGGGCCTTCGATGATGTTTTGCAACGCAGTCAGGTGGGCGAAGAGGTTGAAGCGCTGGAAGACCATCCCGCTCGCGAGCCGCTGCCGGGCGATCTCGCCGTCCGACAATTCGACGAGAACGTTGCCCTTCTGGCGGAATCCGCAAAGCTCGCCATCGACCCAGATCGCGCCCGAATCGGCGCGCTCGAGCTGATTGATGCAGCGGAGGAACGTGCTCTTCCCCGAGCCCGAAGGACCGACGATGCAGAGCACTTCGCTTCGGTCGATTGCGAGCGAAATCCCGGAAAGCGCCGTGAACGTGCCGAAGCGCTTGACGACGTCGGTAGCGATGACCATCCGGGTCATGCGCGCGCCTCCTCGACGTCCTTCTTCGCGCGCTTGCCGCGCTGTCCGCGCGCGAAGTGCCGCTCCAGGAAATACTGGCCGATGGAGAGCACCGAGACGACGACGAGATACCAGATCGCAGCGACGATCAGGAGCTCCATCACGCGCGCGTTCGCATAGTAGATCGTTTGCGCGGCGCGCAGGATCTCCGAATACTGGATCACGCTCGCGACCGACGTGAGCTTCACCATGCTGATCACTTCGTTGCCGACGGGCGGGATGATCACGCGCATCGCCTGCGGGAGCACGATCCGGCGCAGCAGCGTGAGTCGCGTCATGCCGATCGCCTTGGCAGCCTCGGTCTGGCCGTGATCGACCGACAGGATCCCCGCACGAACCACCTCCGCGGTGTACGCACCCTGGTTGATCCCGAGGCCGAGGAGTGTCGCGACGAACGGCGAGATCACGTCGACGGTGCGGACCTCGAACAGCCCCGGGATTCCGAGGGTCGGAAAGATGAGCGCCAGGTTGAACCACAGCAGCAGCTGCAGCAGCAGCGGCGTGCCGCGAAAGAACCAGATGTAGAACTGCGCGACCCCGTAGAGGACCGGGTTGGGCGACATCGCCATCACGGCGAACAGCACGCCCAGCGCGATGCCGAGCGCCATCGCGCAGAGCGTCATGATGATCGTGTTGACGAGTCCGATGAGGATCGCTTGCGCAGTGAAGAACTGACCGACGACAGCCCACGCGATCTGCCCGCGAGCGAACGCATTCACGAGGAACGCGAACGCGATCACGATGAGGATCGCCGCGACCCAGCGTCCGTAGAACACGCGGCGGACGAGCTTCAGGTGCGCGATCGAATACGCGTCGACCGATTCGATCCGGGTCGCCGAGGAATTGCTCATTGCCGGTCGCGGCTCAGCCGCGCGGCCCCTCGTACGACGCCGCCCAGCGGCCCTGCGTCTCGAGCTTCGCAGCGAGACGATCGAGTTGCTCGCGAACGCGAGCCGGCGCCGTGCCGCCGTAGCCGAGTCGCGCTGCGACGGCCGCCTCGGGTGTCAGGCTCGCCTTGAGATCCGGCGTCAGGCGGTGGTCGACGGCGGTGAGATCGGTGTCGCCGATCTCGGCGAGTCCTAGCCCCAGCTCCTCGCAGCGCCTGACGAGCGCACCGGTGATCTCGTGTGCGGTGGCGAAGGGCACGCCGCGCCTCGCGAGCCAGTCCGCGACTTCGGTTGCAAGCGTGAATCCCGCGACCGATTGGCGGGCGAGCTCTTCGGTTTGCACGCGCATCGTTCGAACGAGGCCGGCCATCGCCGGGAGGACGACGGCGAGCGCGTCGATCGCTTCGAAAGCCGCGTGCTTGTCTTCGGCGAGGTCGCGGTTGTACGAGAACGGCAGTGCCTTCAATGCGACGAGCATCGTCGCGAGCGAGCCGATCAGGCGCGACGAGCGGCCCCGCGTGAGCTCGGCGATATCGGGATTCTTCTTCTGCGGCATGATCGAGCTGCCGGTCGTGAACGCGTCGTCGAGCTCGACGAACTGGAATTGCCGCGACGACCAGAAAACGATCTCTTCGGCGAGCCGCGAGAGATTGACGGCGAGCATCGCGGTGACGAACAGGAACTCCGCGACGTGATCGCGCGCTCCGACGGCGTCGATCGAGTTCTCGCAGGGCGCGTCGTAGCCGAGCTCGCCCGCCGAGAGCTCGGGTCGAACCGCAATCGCCGAGCCGGCGAGCGCGGCAGCGCCGAGCGGCGAGCGGGCGGCGCGCCGGTCCCAATCAATCATCCGCTCGGCATCGCGCGAAAATGCCTGCGCATGCGCGAGCAGCAGATGCGCGAACACGATCGGCTGCGCCGGCTGCAGGTGCGTGAACCCGGGCGCGAGCGTGTCGATGTGCCGCGACGCCTGCGCGGTGAGCGCGTCCTGCAATGCGAGCAGCGCGGCGACGATGTCGCGCGCGACGGCGCGAAGGTAGAGGCGCAGATTGTTGGCCGCCTGGTCGTTCCGCGAGCGCCCGGCCCGCAGCTTGCCTCCGAGCGGTCCGAGCCGCTCGACCAGCACACGTTCGAGAAACGTGTGGACATCCTCATCGCCGGCCACGGGCGCCAGCGTGCCTGCGGCGACTTCGTGGCGCATCGCATCGAGCGCCGCGACGATCGTCGCGCACTCGGCGTCGGTCAGGAGTCCCGCGCGTTCGAGCTCGCGTGCATGCGCCTTTGACGCCACGAGATCGTACGGCGCCAGCCGATAGTGACTCGGTGGCGAGCTCGACAGGCGCATCAGTGCGGGGTCGGGCGGAGAGCGGAAGCGCGCGCCCCAGAGCTTCGTATCGCTCATCGGTGGGTCGCCGTTGCGCGTTTCGGATTCGCGGCGACCAGGCAGAGCTCGGTAAAGAGCATTTGCGCGCCGACGTGCGCCGTGTTGGTCGTTGCGTCGTATTGCGGCGCCACCTCGACGACGTCCGCGCCGATCACGTCGATGCCGGCCAGGCCGCGCAGGATCGCGAGTGCCTCGCGCGGCGTGAGTCCTCCGACCTCCGGCGTTCCGGTGCCCGGGGCGAACGCCGGATCGATGCCATCGACGTCGAAGCTCACGTAGGTCGGACCGTCGGCGACGACTGCGCGGGCCTTCGCCACGACAGCGTCGATACCCATCGCGCCGACGTCTTCCGCGTGCAACACCGTCATCCCCGATTCGTACGAAAACTCCCAGAGGTACTCGGCCCCGCCGCGGATGCCGATCTGGATCGAACGCTCGGGATCGAGAACGCCCGCGAGAACCGCCTGCCGGAAGGGTCCGCCGTGATGGAACTTCGATCCTTCGTATTCGCCCGCGGAATCGCAGTGCGCGTCGATGTGCACCATGCCGACCGGACGATCGCGCCCCAGCGCCTTGAGTATCGGATAGGTGATCGAATGATCGCCCCCCACGGCAAGCGGAACGACATTCGCAGCACGAATCTTCTCGAAGAACGATTCGATGTCGGCGATGCACTGATCGAGCGAGAAGCGGCTCACCATCGGTACGTCGCCGATGTCCGCAATCCTGAGGATGCCCGTCGGGGCGATCTTCAGCACGTGCTCGTACGGACCGATTCTCTCGACGGCGCGCACCGCGCGCGGGCCGAGGCGCGCTCCGGCGCGATTGGTGACCCCCAGATCCATCGGCACGCCGACCAGTGCGACATCGATGTCGCCGAACGCGCGCTTCGTCGCGCCGCTGCTCAGGTCCGGAACGAGCGCCGGCGCCGAGAGAAATGTCGCGACGCCGGCGAACGGCCACTTGCGCTTTTCCGGGTCGATGAACACCTGCGAAGCGACAGCGGCGAACGCCGGATCGAAGATGTCTCCGCCCTTTGCGTCGGCGTACTTGCGCCGCAAAGCAGCGAGTTTGTCCGGGTCCATTCGCTCTGGTGTGGTGAAGCCGCGCGGGGGCTTCGGCGGCGCGATTTCTTGAACCGTGGATCGTCCCTCGCCGGATAGTATGCACTGACGGCTAGCGGGTCAATGCGACGCGGTTGCCCGCGATTGCATGCGCTATGGCAGACTACGGCCGCGCGGAAATCGCCGCGCGACTGGGGCCTGTTGACAGGCCCTAAACCGGGCCGAGAACCGTGGCGCATCGAATGAGATCGACGTTTCGCATCGACGGCGTGCTGACGCTCGTCGTGCTTGCGATTTTGATCGTCGGCTGTTTCTTCGTCCTCCAGCCGTTTCTCACAGCGATCGTCTGGGCAGTGATCCTGTGCACGACGCTGTGGCCGCTGTTCCTGCAGCTGAACCGCTGGCTTCGCGGCCGCAGCGGCCCGGCGGCGCTGATTCTCGTGCTCCTGATCATGTTGACGTTGCTGACGCCGTTCGTCATCGTCGGTTCGACGATCGCCGAAAACGCCGACCGTGTCAGCGATTTCGTTCGCTCTGCCGTCGAGAACGGACCGCCGGAGCCCCCGTCCTGGGTCGCCGGGCTGCCGCTGGTCGGGCCGTACGTCGCCCAGACCTGGTCGACGTTCGCGCACGACACGGCGAAGCTGCTGGACGTCGCGCGGCAGTACATCGAGCCCGCACGCAAGGTGCTGATCGCAAGCGGAGCCACGGTGCTCTCGGGCATCCTTCAGCTCGCGCTGTCGATCTTCATCGCGTACTTCTTCTTCCGCGACGGCGATGCAGTGATCGGCCGCGCGCACGCCGCGATCGATCGAATCGCCGGCGAGCGCGGTCACCGCCTCGCGTTGATCGCGACGCTGACGGTGCGCGGGGTCGTCATCGGCATTCTCGGCACCGCGCTCGCGCAAGGCGTGCTGATGGCGATCGGCCTGTGGATGGCGGGAATCAAGGCGGCGCCGCTGCTCGGCCTCGTGACGTTCTTCCTGTCGCCGGTGCCGATCGGACCGCCGCTCGTCTGGATACCCGCGGGCCTCGTGCTGATGAATCAGGGCGCAACGGGGTGGGGCATCTTCGTGCTGCTGTGGGGATTCCTCGTCGTGTCGTCGGTCGACAACGTGCTGAAGCCGATCCTGATCAGCCGCGGCAGCGATCTGCCGTTCGCGCTCGTGCTGATCGGCGTGCTCGGCGGCGCCGTCGCGTTCGGATTCATCGGCGTGTTCCTCGGCCCGGTGCTGCTTGCCGTCGGCTATGCGCTGCTCAAGGAATGGGCGGCAGGGCCGCGGCTTGCGGGCGCGTCCGCCGACGAATCGGAGGGGGATGCGACGTCGATTTGAGGCGGACCCCGGGGCGCTTCGATCGGCGGCGCTGGAGTCCGTAACCTCAGGGCGCGGGACGAGCGGGTTGCCCCGAGATGTCGCGCACGAGCTCCGCGCGAAACGGCGCCAGCGCTGCAACCATCTGCGCGAATATCTTCGGCGTCGCGGCGATCACCTGACCGCCGTGCAGGAAATCACCTTCGCCGGTCAGATCGCCGATCAGGCCGCCGGCTTCCTGGATCAGCACGCTGCCGGCTGCGACATCCCACGGATTGAGTCCTACTTCCCAGAACCCGTCGTAGAAGCCCGCGGCTACGTAAGCCAGGTCGAGCGCCGCTGCGCCGGGCCGCCGCAGCCCCGCCGTGTGCTCGATCATCGTCCTCATCATCCGCAGGTAGGTGTCGAGGTAGCGGCCGTCGCGAAACGGAAATCCGGTGCCGATCAGGCATTCGCGCAGGTGCTGCCGCTTCGAGACGCGAATCCGCCGGTCGTTCAGGAACGCGCCCCTCCCGCGCGTCGCGGTGAAGAGATCGTTGCGAATCGGGTCGTAGACGACGCCTTGCGTGACCTGTCCGCGCTGCGAGAGCGCGATCGAAACGCAGTACTGCGGGAACCCGTGGAGGAAATTCGTCGTCCCGTCGAGCGGGTCGATGATCCAGACGTTTTCCGCGTTGGCGTTCGTTCCTTTCGCCGTGCCTTCCTCTGCTAGAATCGCGTGGTCCGGAAAGGCCCCGAGCAACACTTCGACGATTGCCCGTTCGGCTTCGCGGTCGACTTCGCTCACGAAATCCTTCGGACCTTTCGACGTGACGGTGAGCAGATCCAGCTCGCGGGCGCCGCGATTGATGATGTTGCCGGCGCGGCGTGCTGCCTTCACCGCGATCGTGAGCATCGGATGCATGGTGCGGAGCGTTGCTTCGTTGCGTGCGCCTGCGACCGGCAGGCGAAGCAGAAGAACAAGGCAGCCATTGTAACCTGCCAGGCGCCACACTCGTCGCGAGCGACCTCTCGCACTCTCGATGCCGGCCCATCTCGATCGCCTCTCCGCCGTGCGGATCGTGCTCGTTGCGACGAGCCATCCGGGCAACATCGGTGCTTCGGCGCGCGCGATGCACACGATGGGTCTCGCGCGCCTCGTTCTGGTCGACCCGCGGTGCTTTCCGGATCCCGAAGCCGTCGCACTCGCCTCCGGAGCGAACTCGGTCCTCGACAGCGCGCGAGTGGTCGCCACGCTCGACGATGCGCTTTCCGGTTGCGTTCTGACGATCGGGCTTTCCGCGCGTCCGCGCGAGTTCGCGGGCCGGGTCCTTGCCATGCGCGACGCGGCGGCCGAGGCGATCGCGCACTGCGAGCGCGGCGATGTCGCGCTGGTATTCGGCACCGAGATGTCGGGGCTGTCGAACGACGAGCTCGCCCATTGCAACGCCGTCGCGACGATCCCTGCAAATGCCGACTACGCGTCGCTCAATCTCGCGGCCGCCGTGCAGGTCGTCGCCTACGAATTGCGCCAGGCCGCGGGCGACACGAGCGTGTGGCACGCACCGCGTTTCGAGCCCGCGTCGTTCGACGAGATCGAGGCGCTCTACGCGCACGCGACGCGAACGCTTGCCGACATGCGATTCCTCTCGCCGCAGATGCCGCGGCGACTCCTGCCGCGGCTGCGAAGACTCTTCGCGCGCGCCAGGCTGGAGAAGGAGGAGGTGAGCATCCTGCGCGGCATCCTCGCGCGCATCGATCAGATCATCGACCGGCGATGAAGCGCGGATTTGTTACGAATCGCGACGCCGATCCTGCGGCTCGCGCCCCTGACGCGGCCGTGCATGCCTGCCTGAATTGCGGCGCGAACGCGCCGGATCGTTATTGCCCGGTGTGCGGCCAGGACACGCGCGACCGGCTGCCGACGTTCGTCCAGTTCATGCGCGAAGCGACAGGCCGTTACCTCAGTTTCGACGGGAAGCTGTGGAAGACGCTCGCGCCGCTGCTCTTTCGCCCCGGATTCCTGACGCGCGCCTACCTCGCCGGGAAGCGCAAGCGCTACATCGGTCCCGCGCGCCTTTTCCTGATCTCGAGCCTCGTGTTGTTCGCCGTACTGCGATTTACCGTCGAGTCGCTGGAAATCGTCGACCTCGACCACGCGATCGGCGCCGGCCCGGGCGAATCGCCGAAAG
>DASSGI010000234.1:0-5429 GCA_035857655.1 Casimicrobiaceae bacterium
CGTCGCTGCTTCCTGCGACGACGCCCGCGGTTCTGGCGCTCGCCGACGGCACCATATTCAGCGGTCGATCGATCGGGGCCTCGGGCCATGCCGTCGGCGAAGTCGTGTTCAACACGGCGATGACCGGCTACCAGGAAATCCTCACCGATCCTTCGTACGCCGGTCAGATTGTCACGCTCACGTATCCGCACATCGGCAACGTCGGCGTGAACCCCGAGGACGTCGAATCGCGGCGACCGTTCGCCGCGGGGCTCGTGATCCGCGATCTGCCGCGCGTGGAGTCGAACTTCCGGTCGACGGGCGATCTGGGCGCCTATCTCATCGCCAACGGCATCGTCGCGATCGCCGACCTCGATACGCGCCGGCTTACGCGGATTCTGCGCGAGCGCGGCGCTCAGAACGGCTGCATCGCCACGCGTGGAGCGAAAGGCGGCGTCGACATCGAAGACGCCGTCGCACGTGCGCGGGCCGCGCCGTCGATGGCCGGGCTCGATCTCGCGAAAGTCGTGAGCTGCACGGCTCCGTACGATTGGACGGCGAGCACGTGGGCGCTGGGCGAGGGCTATCGTGCCGGCGGCGCGCCGCGATATCACGTCGTCGCGTTCGACTACGGAATCAAGCACAACATCCTGCGCCGTCTCGCGGAGCGCGGCTGCCGGATGACCGTCGTTCCCGCGCAGACTCCCGCCGAGGCGGTGCTTGCGCTCAAGCCCGACGGCGTCTTCCTGTCGAACGGTCCGGGCGATCCCGAGCCCTGCGATTACGCGATTCGCGCGATCAAAACGATCGTCGACACCGGCGTGTCGACGTTCGGGATCTGCCTCGGCCACCAGTTGCTCGGGCTCGCGTCCGGGGCGCGCACGATGAAGATGAAGTTCGGCCATCATGGCGCGAACCATCCGGTGCAGGACCGCGACACCGGCCAGGTGCTGATCACGAGCCAGAATCACGGCTTCGCCGTCGACGCGTCGACGCTGCCGGGTACGGTGCGCGTCACGCACGTGTCGCTCTTCGACGGCAGCCTCCAGGGTATCGCTCGGACGGATCGGCCGGCGTTCGGATTCCAGGGCCATCCGGAAGCGAGCCCCGGTCCGCACGACATCTCCTACCTGTTCGACCGCTTCGTGAAGCTGATGGAGCGGAAATGACACAACGATGCAGACGGGACGCGCAGTAGCTTTCCGACCATGCCGAAGCGCACTGACATAGAGTCGATCCTGATCATCGGCGCCGGCCCGATCATCATCGGGCAGGCGTGCGAGTTCGACTACTCGGGCGCGCAGGCGTGCAAGGCGCTCGCCGAGGAAGGCTATCGGATCATTCTCGTCAACTCGAATCCGGCGACGATCATGACCGACCCGGAGATGGCGGCGGTCACCTACGTCGAGCCGATCACCTGGCCGATGATCGCGAAGATCATCGGGCGCGAGCGTCCCGACGCGCTGCTGCCGACGATGGGCGGACAGACGGCGCTCAACTGCGCGCTCGATCTCGCGCGCGAGGGCGTGCTGACGAAGTTCGACGTCGAGCTGATCGGCGCGTCGAAGAAGGCGATCGACAAGGCCGAGGACCGCGAGAAGTTCAAGGCGGCGATGACGCGCATCGGGTTGGGCTCGGCGCGCTCCGGAATCGCGCACGACCTCGATCAGGCGCTCGACGTGCAGGCGGAGATCGGCTTTCCCGCCGTGATCCGTCCGTCGTTCACGCTCGGCGGCACTGGCGGCGGCATCGCTTACAACAAGGACGAATTCGTCGACATGTGCAAGCGTGGGCTGATGTTGAGTCCCACGCACGAGCTGCTGATCGAGGAGTCGCTGCTCGGCTGGAAAGAGTTCGAGATGGAGGTCGTCCGCGATCGGAAGGACAACTGCATCATCGTCTGCTCGATCGAAAATCTCGACCCGATGGGTGTCCACACCGGGGACTCGATCACAGTCGCACCTGCGCAGACGCTGACCGACAAGGAATACCAGATCATGCGCGACGCGTCGATCGCCGTGCTGCGCGAGATCGGCGTCGACACGGGCGGCTCGAACGTGCAGTTCGCGATCAACCCCGTCGACGGGCGGATGCTCGTGATCGAGATGAACCCGCGCGTGTCGAGGAGCTCTGCGCTCGCGTCGAAGGCGACCGGTTTTCCGATCGCCAAGATCGCTGCGAAGCTCGCCGTCGGCTACACGCTCGACGAGCTGTCGAACGACATCACCGGCGGCGCCACGCCCGCGTCGTTCGAGCCGACGATCGACTACGTCGTCACCAAGGTGCCGCGGTTTGCGTTCGAGAAGTTCCGTCAGGCCGACGACCGGCTCACCACGCAGATGAAGTCGGTGGGCGAAGTGATGGCGATCGGGCGCACGTTCCAGGAATCGCTGCAAAAGGCGCTTCGTGGCCTCGAGACCGGCGTGGACGGCTTCAACCTGAAGACCGTCGACCCGGAGAAGATCGGCGACGAGCTTGCGTATCCGCGCGCCGAACGCCTCTGGTACGTCGCCGACGCATTCGGTGTCGGGATGTCGCTCGACGACGTCTACCGGCACACGAAGATCGATCCCTGGTTCCTCGCGCAGATCCAGGAGATCGTCGACACCGAGCTCAGGCTCGAGAAGCGCACGCTCGGCGAGCTCACGAGGGACGACCTTCGCGGGCTGAAGCGGATGGGCTTTGCCGATCGCCGAATCGCATACCTGCTGAAAGTCGGCGAGCGCGACGTCCGCGCGCGCCGCCACGAGCTCGGCATCCGCCCCGTCTACAAGCGCGTCGACACGTGCGCCGCGGAGTTCGCGACGCAGACCGCCTATCTCTATTCGACGTACGAGGAGGAGTGCGAGGCGCTGCCCACCGAGCGGAAGAAGGTGATCGTGCTGGGCGGTGGTCCGAACCGCATCGGGCAGGGAATCGAGTTCGACTATTGCTGCGTGCACGCGGCGATGGCGCTCTCCGAGGACGGCTACGAGACGATCATGGTCAATTGCAATCCGGAGACCGTGTCGACCGACTACGATACGTCGGATCGCCTCTATTTCGAGCCGCTGACGCTCGAAGACGTCCTCGAGATCGTCCACGTCGAAAAGCCGTACGGCGTCATCGTCCAGTACGGCGGACAGACGCCGCTCAAGCTCGCGCGCGACCTCGAGAAGAACGGCGTGCCGATCATCGGCACGTCGCCCGACATGATCGACATGGCGGAGGACCGCGAACGGTTCCAGCAGCTCCTGCATCGGCTGAAGCTCAAGCAGCCGCCGAACCGCACCGCCCGGACCGAAGCCGAGGCGATGACCGCGGCGGACGCGATCGGCTACCCGCTCGTCGTTCGCCCGTCGTACGTGCTGGGCGGGCGCGCGATGGAGATCGTCCACGAGCAGCAGGATCTCGAGCGCTACATGCGCGAGGCCGTCAAGGTTTCGAACGATTCGCCGGTGCTGCTCGATCGATTCCTGAACGACGCGATCGAGGTCGACGTCGATGCGCTGTCGGACGGCACGCGCGTGGTGATCGGCGGCATCATGGAGCACATCGAGCAGGCGGGCGTCCACTCGGGCGACTCGGCGTGCTCGCTGCCGCCGTTCTCGCTGTCGGCCGAGACGCAGGACGAGCTCAGGCGGCAGACGGTCGCGATGGCGGATGGTCTCTCGGTCGTCGGGCTGATGAATGTCCAGTTCGCGATCCAGAATGGGACTGTCTACGTGCTCGAAGTCAATCCGCGCGCGTCGCGCACCGTGCCGTACGTATCGAAGGCGACGGGTCGTCCGCTCGCCAAGATCGCGGCGCGCTGCATGGTCGGCCAGTCGCTCGAGGCTCAGGGCATCGAGGGTGAGATCGTTCCGCCGTACTTCTCGGTCAAGGAAGCGGTGTTTCCGTTCATCAAGTTCCCGGGCGTGGACACGATCCTCGGTCCGGAGATGAAATCGACGGGCGAGGTGATGGGTGTCGGCGAAACGTTCGCCGAAGCGTTCCTCAAGTCGCAGCTTGCTGCCGGCGTCAAGCTTCCCGAACGGGGCAGGGTGTTCGTGAGCGTCAAGGATGGCGACAAGGCGCGCGCGATCGAGCTCGCGAAGATCTTCGTCGGGCTGGGATTCTCGATCGTCGCCACGCACGGCACCGCGGCGGCGCTCGAAGCAGCGGGGGTCCCGGTGACGCCCGTCAACAAGGTGCACGAAGGGCGTCCGCACATCGTCGACATGATGAAGAACGACGAGATCGCGCTCGTCGTCAACACCGTGCAGGAAAAGCGCGCGGCGATACTCGACAGCTACCAGATCCGCCGCGAGGCGCTGACCGACCAGATTCCGACGTATACGACGCTCGCCGGCGCGCGCGCCGCGGCGCTCGGCCTCACCGGGATGCGCGAGCTTGTGCCCTACGCGATCCAGTCGCTGCACGAGATCCTGGCGAGCCGCGGACAGTCGGATCGTTCGCGCGCCGTGGCGCTGAGTGTGGCGCCATGATGAAGAAAGTTCCGATGACGGTCGAGGGCGCGCAGCGCCTGAAGACCGAGCTCCACCGGCTGAAGACGATCGATCGGCCGGCGATCATCTCTGCGATCGCCGAAGCGCGCTCGCACGGCGACCTCGCCGAGAATGCCGATTACGACGCCGCGAAGGAACGGCAGGGATTCATCGAGGGCCGCATCCACGAGATCGAGCGCAGGCTCGCGCACGCGCAGGTCATCAACCCGGCCGAGATCGACGCCGACGGGCGCGTCGTGTTCGGGGCGACGGTCGAGCTCGCCGCCGTCGAGACGGGCGATGAAGTCACCTACCAGATCGTCGGCGACGACGAGGCCGATCTGAAGCACGGCAAGATCTCGGTGAATTCGCCGATCGCGCGCGCATTGATCGGCAAGGTCGAGGGCGACACCGCGGAGGTGCACGCCCCGGGCGGAGTTCGCGAGTACGAAGTCCTCGCGGTGCGCTACGCCTGACGGCTGCGGGAATTTCCCGCTGTTCGTAGCCTGCGTCTGGGGTTTGCGTGCGCGCCGCGCCGCGAGCCCGAAGTCTCGGCTGCCTTCTTCTTCGACGCGGGGGAAATTGCGTCGGGCGCAGGCGCGGGCCGCCAGAGCATCAGAATCTTGCCGAGACGCTGCACCGGCGCCGCGTCGAGCTCGGTGCAAACCTCAGCGAAGAGACGCTCGCGCGTTTGGCGATCGTCGTTGAATACGCGCACCTTGACGAGCTCGTGGGCGGTGAGGTTGACGTCGATCTCATGCAGCACCGACCTCGTGAGCCCATTGTTGCCGATGCTGACTACGGGCTGCAGGTGATGCGCTTTCGCCCGGAGCGCTCGCCGCTCCGCGGATGTTAGAGTTCGCATCGATCGATTCTACTGCGGCGGGCGACGACAGCCAGCGAATAGCGCGCGGTCAGATCATTCAAGCGAGATGTCCGAGCGTCCATCCGATGGAGCGCATTGGCTTGAGTCCCCGAGCTGAT
>DASSGI010000235.1:0-10140 GCA_035857655.1 Casimicrobiaceae bacterium
GGCGGTCACGACGTTGCTCGCCGAAGCGCTGATTCGCATCGCGCCCGCCGGCATGAGCCGCGCGCTGTTCGCGAACTCGGGATCGGAGGCGAACGACACCGCAGTGAAGCTCGCCTGGTACGTCAACAATGCGCTCGGCCGGCCACAGAAGAAGAAGATCATCGGGCGCCAGCGCGGCTATCACGGAATGACGATCGCCGCTGCAAGCCTGACCGGACTCCCGTTCGCGCAGACCGATTTCGATCTCCCGATTGCGCGTTTCCTGCATACCGACTGTCCGCACTACTATCGCTACGCGCTTCCCGGGGAGACCGAGGAGGCGTTCGCCGCGCGGCTCGCCGACAACCTCGAGCAGCTGATCGTGCGCGAGAATCCCGACACCGTCGCGGCGTTCGTCGCCGAGCCGGTGATGGGCGCCGGCGGCGTCATCGTCCCGCCCGCGACGTATTTCGATCGCGTGCAGCCCATCCTCAGGAAATACGAGATCCTGTTCGTCGCCGACGAGGTGATCTGCGCCTTCGGCCGGACCGGCAACATGTTCGGAGCGCAGACGTACAATCTGGACCCGGACATCATGACGCTCGCCAAAGCGCTCTCCGCCGGCTATCTGCCGATCTCGGCGGATCTCGTGAAAGGAAGCGTCTATGACATCCTCGTCGCGCAAAGCGACAAGCTCGGGATCTTCGGACACGGCTACACGTACTCGGCACATCCGGTGCCCGCAGCCGTCGCGCTCGAAACGCTCAAGATCTACGAGGAGCGCGACATCGTCGGCATGGTGCGGCGCGTCGGGCCGCGGCTGCTGGCGGCAATCGGCAGCTACGCCGATCATCCGCTCGTCGGAAATGTGCGCGGCGTCGGCCTGCTCGGCGCAATCGAGCTCGTCGCGGACAAGGCGACGAAACGAAGCTTCGACGCGAAAGCCGGCGTCGGTGCGTTCCTCGTGAAGCGCGCGCAGCATCATGGAGCGATCCTGCGCAACATGCCGGGCGACATCATTGCCTTCAGCCCCCCGCTCATCATCAGCGAGGCCGAGATCGACGAGCTGATGGCCTGTTTCGGGCGGGCGCTCGACGACACCTGGGCGATGGTCAAGGAACGGGGTCTCGCGTGAGCGCGCAGCGCCGCTCCGAAGCGCGGAGGCCAGTACAATGACCGAGCCGATCGTCCGCTTCGCCGGCATCGGCAAGACGTACGACGGCGTCAATCGCGTCGTCGACGATCTGAATCTCGACATCGTGCGAGGCGAGTTCCTGACGCTGCTCGGACCCTCGGGCTCGGGCAAGACGACGACGCTGATGATGCTCGCGGGATTCGAGACGCCCACGTTCGGCGAGATCACGCTCGACGGCAAGCCGCTCTCGAGGCTGCCGCCCTACCAGCGGCAGATCGGCATGGTGTTCCAGAACTACGCGCTGTTTCCGCACATGACGGTCGCCGAGAACATCGGCTTTCCGCTCTCGGTCCGCCGCGTTGCGCGCGACGAGATCGCGCGCAGAGTCGAGCGCGCGCTCGACATGGTCCGCCTCGGCGGGTTCGGCGGGCGCCGCCCTGCGCAGCTCTCGGGCGGGCAGCAACAGCGCGTCGCCGTCGCCCGTGCGCTCGTCTTCGAGCCGAAGCTCGTGCTGATGGACGAGCCGCTCGGCGCGCTCGACAAGCAGCTGCGCGAGCAGATGCAGCTCGAGATCCGGCGGCTGCACGGGGCGCTCGGCGTGACGATGGTCTACGTCACCCACGACCAGGCCGAGGCGCTCACGATGTCGGACCGGATCGCGGTCTTCCATCGCGGCAGGATCCAGCAGCTCGACCGTCCGGAGCGCTTGTACGAAGCGCCCGTCAACGCGTTCGTCGCCCGCTTCATCGGCGAGAACAACCGCTTCGAAGGCACGCTCGCGACGGTCGACGGCAGCCGCTGCTCGATCCGGATCGCCGGCGATACGGCGATCGAGGGCTCGCTCGCGGCGCCGCTTCCCGCCGGCACGCCGGTGACGGTCTCGCTGCGACCCGAACGAGTGCAAATCGGCGCGCCCGGGCATACAATCGCCGCCGTCGCCGGATGCAGCCTGGGGGGAACGCTGCGCGAGGTGATCTACCTGGGCGATCACGTCCGGGCGCGAGTTGCGTTGCCAGGTAACGACGATTTCACGGTGAAGCGACCGATCGACGAAGCGGGACGGTTGCCGGCGATCGGCGGTGCGGTCGAGCTTTCATGGGCGCCCGAGCACTGCCGGGCATTCGCAAGAGAAGACTAGAGCGGTGTAACCCCTCGAGGAGATGACGATGCGTAACCCGATGTGGAAACTGGGAGTATTGGCGGCGCTCACCGCCCTCACCGCGGCAAGCGCGGCGGCGCGCGACCTGGTTGTCGTGTCGTGGGGCGGCGCGTACCAGGATGCGCAGCGCGACGCCTACTTCAAGCCGTACATGGCCACCGGCGCGAAGATGGCCGAGGAAAGCTGGGACGGCGGTGTCGGCACGCTGCGCGCCAAGCTGCAGGGCGGCAACAACAACTGGGACGTCGTGCAGGTCGAGTCGGAGGAGCTCCTTCTCGGTTGCGAGGAAGGCCTGTACGAGAAGCTCGACTGGCAGAAGATCGGCGGCAAGGACAAGTACCTGCCGGATGCCGTCAACGACTGCGGCGTCGGTGCGATCGTCTACAGCTTCATCCTCGCCTACGACGCCGACAAGATCAAAGGCGACGCCCCGAAATCGTGGGCGGATTTCTGGAACACGCAGAAATGGCCGGGCAAGCGCGCGCTGCGCAAGGGGCCGAAGACGACGCTCGAGATTGCGCTGATGGCCGACGGCGTCGCGCCGGCCGACGTCTACAAGACGCTCGGCACACCGGCCGGCGTCGACCGCGCGTTCAAGAAGCTCGACCAGCTGAAGGCGAATCTCGTCTGGTGGGAAAAGGGCTCGCAGCCGCCGCAGCTTCTGGCCTCGGGTGAAGTCGCGATGACCGACGCGTACAACGGCCGGATCGCCGCCGCCAACGACAAGGACAAGAAGAACTTCAAGATCGTCTGGACCAACAACCTGTACACGATCGACTCGTGGGTGATCATGAAGGGCACCCCAAACAAGGACGACGCGTACAAGTACCTGGTCTTCGTCAACGATCCCAACAACCAGAAGAACCTGCCGCCGAAGATCCCCTACGGCGTGACGACGAAGGCCGCGACGCCGCTGATCGACAAGAACGTGCTGCCGAATCTCGCGACCGCGCCGGAGAACATCAAGAGCGCGCTCTACATCAACGACAAGTTCTGGCTCGAGAATCTCGACAAGCTCAATCAGCGGTTCAACGCGTGGGTCGCGAAGTAGCCGCGACCTGACCTGGCGATGGACGTCGCCGTCGCAGCGGCCGGCGCGCAGGACGTCCCTGCCGACGTCTCGCTGCGCCGGGCGCTGCGCAGGAGCGAGCGGCGCGAGCAACTCAGAGCGGCAGCCCTCGTGCTGCCGCTTTTCCTTTTCCTGCTTGCAAGCTTCATCGTCCCGATCGGCAGCATGCTCTCACGCGGCGTCATCGACACCGACGTCGCGCACACGCTGCCGCGCGTGACCGCGGCGCTCGCGCACTGGGACGGCCGCGACCTCCCGGACGAGAGCGCGTACGCCGCGCTCGTCGCCGATGTTCGTGCCGCGCGCGAGGCCGGCACGCTCGCGAGCGCGGCCACGAGGCTCAACTACGACGTTGCCGGTTTCCGATCGCTACTGTTCGTTACCGGCCGGCAGCTGCCCGAAACGCTTCCCGGCTCCGCGCACGACGCGCTGGTTGCGATCGACCCGAAATGGGCCGAGCGT
Source organism: Casimicrobiaceae bacterium (assembly GCA_035857655.1). Taxonomy (GTDB): domain Bacteria; phylum Pseudomonadota; class Gammaproteobacteria; order Burkholderiales; family Casimicrobiaceae; genus CAIWHR01. Next base: position 3,805 of record DASSGI010000235.1, read on the forward strand.
GAGACGTGGGCGGCGATACGCCGCGCCGGCGGTCCGGTCACCAATTTCTATCTTCTCGCCGCGCTCGACCTTCGGCATGACGCCGACAACTCGATCGTCGGCGCACCGCCGGCCGAGGCGGTGTTCCGCAGCGTCCTCTTCCGCACGCTGTGGATGTCCGGCGTCGTCACTCTCACCTGCCTGCTGATCGGCTACCCGGTCGCGTTCTACATCTCCCGGCAGAAGCCGACGAAAGCCGGACTGCTGCTGTTCCTCGTGCTGCTGCCGTTCTGGACGTCGCTCCTCGTCCGCACCGTCGCTTGGGTCGTGCTGTTGCAGCGCGAGGGGATCCTCAACAATCTCTTCATGTCGCTCGGCCTCATCGACGCGCCGATCCGGATGATCTTCAACCGCTTCGCGGTCTACGTGGCGATGGTGCACGTGCTGCTGCCGTTCATGGTGCTGCCGCTGTTCGCGGTGATGAAGGGCATCTCGCCGAGCTACTTGCGCGCCGCGTCGTCGCTCGGCGCGCCGCCGGCGACGGCGTTCATGCGAGTCTACTTTCCGCAGACGCTGCCGGGCGTCGGCGCGGGCTGCCTGATGGTGTTCATCCAGGCGCTCGGCTACTACATCACGCCGGCGCTGGTCGGCGGCGCCGACGATCAGATGGTCAGCTATTTCATCGATTTCTATGCGAGGAAGACGGTGAACTGGGGAATGGCAGCCGCGCTGTCGGTGATGCTGCTCGCGGCCACGCTCGCGCTCTACGCCGTGTATGACCGCATGATCGGCATCGACAAGATGCGGCTCGGGTAGTCGCCGATGCCGCGAGCATTCGGACACACGTGAACAGGATCCCGCAATGACCGGCGCTGGCGAAACGCTCTCGCAACGGTTCGCGAATCACGGACTCGCGGCGCTCACCGCCGTCGTGCTGATCTTTCTCGTCGCGCCGATCCTCATCATCGTTCCGCTGTCGTTTTCGTCCGGATCGTTCTTCTACTACCCGCTGCCCGGATTCAGCCTGCGCTGGTACCAGGACTTCTTCACGTCGCAGTTCTGGCTCTCGTCGGTGTGGAACAGCCTGATCGTCGGGGTCTCCGCGACGTTTCTGGCGACCGCGCTCGGCACGCTCGCCGCGCTCGGAATCTGGCGTGCGCGCTTCCCGGGTCAGGCGCTGCTACTTGCGCTGCTGATCTCGCCGATGGTCGTGCCGGTCATCATCGTCGCCGTTGGCGTCTATTTCGCGTTCGCGCCGCTCGGATTGAACGACGGCTACGCCGGACTGATCCTCGCGCACGCCACGCTCGGCGTCCCGTTCGTCGTCGTCACGGTGCTCGCGACGCTGTCGGGATTCGACCGCACGCTGCTCCGCGCGGCGTCCTCGCTCGGCGCGCCGCCGCTGACGACGTTTCGCCGCGTGACGCTGCCGCTGATCCTGCCCGGCGTCCTGTCGGGCGCGGTGTTCGCGTTCGCCGCATCGTTCGACGAGGTCGTCGTCGCGCTGCTGATCGCCGGGCCGGGTCAACGCACGCTGCCGCGGCAGATGTTCGCCGGCATCAACGACAACATCAGCCTCACGATCGCCGCCGCGGCGACGATGCTGATCGCGATCTCGCTCGTGCTGATGGCGCTCGTCGGCTGGCTGCAGCGCCGATCGAGCCGCGCCGGTTGACTGGCGTTCCCGGCGACGATGGGCTAATCTCTCCGGCGCGACGCACGCGGCCATCGATTCGCAGACGATTGAGTCCGATTGCGCCAGTCCTACACGGCAGCACACTACAGATTTCGCGATGCGTCCGACATTTGCCCTCGCGTTGCTATCTCTCTGCGCGTTTTTCGCCGCCCGTCCCGTCGCCGCGCAGGGGTTCAGCTTCTCGCGGGACGCAGCGCAGCAGGAAGCCCAGCAGCAGGCCGACGAAGCCGCGAAACAGCAGCGCATCGGGGAGCTGCTTTCGACGCCTTGCCGCAACGATCTGAAGGGCAAGAAGATCGCGGTGGTGATCGGCGAAGTGCAGTCGAACGGCTGGATCGTCGCGCACCAGGAGAACTGGGGACCGCACTTCCGGGCGATCAACAACCGCCTGCGCATGCTCGGGCTCACGACCTACACGCCCGAGGAGATCCGGCGCCAGATCGCGCAGGCCGAGATCGACGCCTACTTCCGCAACGACCCCGACGCGGCGCTTTCCGCGGCCAAGCGGCTCGGCGCGAGCTTCATCCTGCGCGGCCTGATTACCGCGCAGGCGTCGTTCAATCCGCTGGTGCGGGTCAACCAGGTGGCGGTGAACATGGACTTCACGCTCACCGGCGCCAATGGCAGAATCATCTCCGCCACACAGGCGAGCTCGGCGTCGTACGCGGGCGCCGATGTCCATGGCATGGCGCTGACGCTCGTCAACGAGCAGGCCGACGAGGTCGTCGCCAGGCTCTATTCCGACTACTGCCGGAATGCCGGAATGGGAGCGAAGCCGGCTCCGAAATGAGCGGGACTCTTGGGATAACCGCTGGGGAATTTGGAGGGCACGCGTCATGAGCAATCGGAGTCTGAATTTCGTCCGCATCGCGCTCGGAGTGTCGCTGTTCGCAGGCGCCGCTGTCGCGATCGCGCAACCCACGTTCGGCAACCCGTCGCCGACCGCCGGAAGCTCGACGTCGCAGAAGGCGAACGCATCGGCCGACCAGGCGATATACCAACCTGTAACCTACACGCACGCCAACAAGCCGGGTCCGCAGATCATCGTCCTTCCCGGCGAGATCAAAAGCAACAACGCGACGTTCCTGCAGAAGTTCACGCCCAACAACATCGCGGATTTCGGCGAGGTCGAGCTCTCGGCCGCCAACTTCAAGGTGCTCGAGCGCTCGAACCTCGGCCCGATCCTCAATGAGTTCTCGCTCGCGTACAACCTCGGCGATCCGCAGGCCGCGCGCAAGTTCCTCGGGATGGGCAAGCTCAAGTCGACGAAGTACGTCGTCAAGTTCGACATCCTGAAGACCGAGCAGGTCGCCGCCGCACAGGAGGGGTTCGACGGGCGGACGATCGGCCAGATGGCGGGGCTGCTGGGCGCGTGGGGATCGCGCGGCGGCGCAGCCGCGACGGTCGGCGTCGGTTCCGTGCACAGCAACGAAGCGACCAGCGTATGGATCATCGGCATGCGCTACAAGATCATCAATGCCGAGACCACCGAGCAGCTCGCGAACGGCTACACCGAGGAGAAGATGGAGATTGGCGCGAAGTCGTCAGGGGCGCTCGGCGTGTCGTCATCGCAGCAGGGCGGCGTAGGCCTCGACACGATGGTGCAGCGCCTCGTGCAGAAGTCGGTCTGGGAAATCGACAACAAGTACAAGTGATTTGTTGACGCCGCGACAACCGCGACGCCGGCCGAGCGCCGGCGTCGCCGTTTTCGGATGCGGCACCGCCATTGTTCTAGCGCGAACCCGGGAGTAACGCGTATGGCAGAGCTCGAAACCCTCGGCAAGTACGAGATCCGTCGGGAACTCGGTCGCGGCGCGATGGGCGTCGTGTACGAGGGCTACGATCCGATGATCAAGCGGGTCGTCGCGCTGAAGACGATTCGCGCCGACCAGCTCTCGGGCGAGAACGCCGAGGAGATCGTCGCGCGCTTTCGCAGGGAAGCGCAGGCGGCCGGCCGGCTCAACCATCCGAACATCGTCGCGATCTACGACTTCGGCGAGGACCAGGGAGTCTGGTACATCGCGATGGAGTACATCAAGGGACGCGAGCTCAAGGACTACTTCCAGGCGAACGAGCGCTTCGCGCCGGCCGACATCGCGCGGATCATGACGCAGATCCTCGCCGCGCTCGGCTATTCGCACCGGGCGGGCGTCGTTCACCGCGACGTGAAGCCCGCGAACATCTTCGTGCTCGACGACGGCTCGGTGAAGGTCACCGACTTCGGCATCGCGCATCTCGATTCGTCGACGATGACGCAGGTGGGGAGCGTGCTCGGAACGCCGAGCTACATGTCGCCCGAGCAGATCCTCGGCCTGCCGATCGACGGGCGCTCGGATCTTTTTTCGGCGGGCGTGATTCTCTACCAGTTCCTGACCGGCGAGCGGCCCTTCACCGGGTCGTCGACGGTGACGATGCACAAGGTGCTCGAAGAAGATCCGCTGCCGCCGTCGCGGTTCAACGTCCAGGTGCCTGGCGCGATGGACACCGTCGTGAAGAAGGCGCTCGCGAAGCGTCCCGACGATCGCTACCAGAATGCCGAGGAGTTCGCCGACGCGCTGCGCACCGCGGCGCAGCGCGAGTCGATGGCGCCCGCGCAGGGCCTGGCGGCGCTAGCTCCGCGCGGGTCGACGGCGGCGGCGTCCGCGGATCCCACGGTGATCGGCTCGAGCGACCCGACGGTGATTCGCGCGCCCGAGTCGAACAGCCCTGCACAGGCGCGCTCTGCTGCGGCACCGAGTTCCGCCGGCGCACAACAGACGAGCGCTGCTCCGCCGAGCGCGCCGGCGAAGAAATCGCAATGGATTCCCATCGCGATCATCGTGGCCGTCGTCGTCATCGTCGTCACCTCGCGGCCGTGGACGTGGCTCAAGCCTTCGCCCGAGAGCGCGAAGGCGCCCGACGCAGCCAAGGTCGCACAGGCGTCGTCGCAATCCGGCGCGGCGCCCGGCGCTGCATCCGGCGCGACGGCGTCTTCCGCGCCGGCGCCGAAAACGGAACCCGGCTCGATGGTGATTTCGGCGAGCGGTTTCGCCGATCCGAACGACCCGCGCTATGCAACCGACAAGGCGCAGTTGAACGCCGACCTGCGCGCCGACGCGAAAGGACAGCTCGTCGCAAAGGCGCTGGGCCTGATGGTCGAACCGGGTTCGCTCGCGACCAACTACGACGTGCTGCGCGATCGGCTGATGATGAAGAGCGCGAACTACGTGACCAGCGTCGTCGACGAGAGCGCGCCGCGGATGGGCAAGGACGGGCTGATGTCGGTGACGACGCAGGCAGTCGTGAACGTAAAGGCGCTGCAGACGGCGCTCAACCAGATGTCGCGCGACGACCGAATCCAGCTGATCCGCGCCGGCGGCGATCCGAAGGTCGCGGTCCGCGTAAGCGTCACCGACGCCGACCAGCCCGGCGCGCCGCCGCTCCCGTCGCAGCTCGCCGAGAATCTGCTCAAGGAAGGGATCAAGGCATTCGGATTCCGCACGTGGTCCGAAGGCGGACCCGACACGCAACAGGGCGCGGACTTCATCGTGCTGGGCGAAGCGCAGCTGAAGCGCTTGTCGATGCGCCTGCAGGCCTCCGGCGTCGTCGTCACGAAGTACGCGCTCAATTCGTGGACGATCAAGTGCATCGATCGCGCGACCGGCGAGGAGATCTACTTCAACACGACGCTGCCGAAGAGCCTCGGAAGCTGGCCGACCGAGGGCGACGCGCTCAAGGCGATCGGCGAGAAGATTGCCGACGCGTTCTCGCGCGACTTCTTCCTGGCGCACGTCGCGCCGAGCGGCAGGCGCATCTCGCTCACGATCGACGGATTGCCGCCGCCAGCGCCGGAAGACATTCTGTGGCGCGAGCTGATCAGCCTCCCAGCGGTAATCACCGCCACGCCGCGGTCGGGCGCGGGCGTTCGTGCCTACGATGTCGGGCTTGCGGGCGGCGGCGCAGCGAGCGATCTCGTCGCCGCAGGCGTGCTCAAGCCGCTCAACGCAAAGCTCGGCCAGCCGTGCTTCACGCTTGGAGCGATCTCGGGCGATGCGGTCACTGTCGCCTTCGACAAGGCTTGCGCGGATCCGGCGGTGATGTCGCGTATGGAGACCAACCCGCCGGCCGGGTTTTACGTCCAGCCGCCGGTCCGGCAGAAAGCCGTGATCCGCGACCCGGACGTCCTGCGCAAGCTTTCGATCTAGACGCCGGGCACCTCGACCCAACGCCCGGCGCGGTGCGATGCGATGCACGCCTCGATGAACGCCATCGTGTGCACGCCGTCTTCGATGCGTGGATACGGCGCCGCGGGCGTTTGCACGTTCAGCGATCGCGCGATGCGCTCCTGCGCAACTTCCACGTAGAGGTTTGCGAACGCTTCGCGCAAGCCTTCGGGATGGCCGCGCGGCGTGCGGCCGAGCGCGATGATCTCCGGCGGCAGGAACGGATCGCCGCGGCCGATCCGCTGCGCCGGCTGCCCCGTCAACGCGAGCGTGAGGTACGAAAGCTCGCGATGCGACCAGTCGAGCATTCCCTTCTCGCCGTAGACACGCAGTCGAATGTCGTTCTCTGCACCGGCGGCCGCCTGCGTCACCGTGAACGTTCCGCGCGCGCCGCTGCCGAACTCGATCAGCGCGGACGCGTAGTCGATGACGTTGCGTCCGGGCATCAGCGCGCCGACG
>DASSGI010000236.1:0-8989 GCA_035857655.1 Casimicrobiaceae bacterium
CCGACGGGCTCGTCCGCGATCTGAAGACGACGGTCGCGACCTCGAAAGCGATCGCACCCGCGTACGCCGCCGCGCTCGCGGCGTTGTGACGGCTCGCCGATAAGCGACGGGCCGGCAACGCTTCGCTACGAGGGCAGCGCGCCTACTTTGCCTTCTTCGCCTGCCACAGGCCGAGGTGGGCTCCCGTCGGATCGACGATGATCGAGAACGACCCCATGTCCATCACCGGTGTCACGTCCTTCATCACCTTCGCGCCGAGCGACTTCGCCTTCGCCGTCGCCGCCGCGACGTCGTCGACGAGCACATAGGCGAGCCAGATCGAAGGCGCGCCGGGTTGCATCTGCGTCATCATCCCGCCGCCGGTGCCTTCACCAACGTCGATCATCGTGTATGTCATGTCCGGCATCGGAACATCCTCGAGCTTCCAGCCGAACATCTTGCCGTAGAAAGCCTTCGACTTCGCGAGATCGGTCGAGTTGAGCTCGACGTGTACGAACGGGTTTGCCATGGTGACTGCTCCTCTCGTAATGAGCGAAGAAATGAGCGAAGTGAGGACTCCCCGGATCCCGCACTCATTATGGAAACGCATCGCGCGCGACGCAATGGATCGGAACGCTGTTGCGCAGATCCGTTGCCCACTCAGGATCGCGGGCGTTTCCTAACTCGGTAAGAATTACACTGCGCGGCGCTTGCGCCACCTTCCTACAACGCGATCCGTGCGGAACCGACGTACAAATTTCGGGTTCGTTCTTAACATTCCTCCCCACCGTCAACCGATGGAGAGATGAGATGAGATATACGCTTGCTGCAGCCTGCTTCGTGATCGGCGCCTCGCTTGCGCCGGCGGCTTCGTTCGCCGAGGACAAGGACGCGGACCGCTCGAACGCGCACGCCTGGGTGAAGGACTCCGTGATCACCACCAAGATCAAGTCGAAGCTCGCGAGCGAGAATCCGAAGACGCTCGCCCGGATCAGCGTCGACACCGATCAGAACGGCGTTGTCCTGATGAAGGGAACGGTCGAGAAGCAGGCCGACGCCGACAAGGCGATCACGATCGCTCGCAACACCGAGGGCGTGAAGTCCGTCAAGAGCGAGATCAAGGTAAAGAACGACTGACAAGGTCGCGCTAACAACATCGACGGCCCTTCGCGGGTCGTCGGCAGGATCGACTGGAGGCGGCTCGCGAGAGCCGCCTTCTTTTCGTTCGCGGTCGAAGCGGGAAGAACCGGCGAGCATCGCGTTCGCAATCGACGGAACACTTGACGGCGCAGTAACCGTTTGTGACGCTACGCGCGCCGCGTCGAAAGAGGATCGAGATGACCGGGATCGAGTCGAAACAACGAACCGCTGCGTCGCCCGCGACGTTCGTCTACGTGTCGAACGCAGAAGATGGCGACATATCGATCTATGGGATGCTCCCCACAGGCGAGCTGCAGCTCGGCCCGCGCGTGCCCGTTGCGCCGGCTGTGATGCCGATGGCCGTAAGCGAGGACCGGCGCTACCTGTTCGTGTCGGTGCGCTCCAAGCCGTTCCTCGTCGTCACGCTGGCGATCGATCCGCAAACGGGAGCGATCGCGCCGCTTTCGTCGTCGCCGTTGCCCGAGAGCATGTGCTACGTCTCGCTCGACAGAACGGGACGTTATCTTTTCGCCGCCTCGTACCATGCAAGCCTGATCAGCGTTCACGGTGTTGCGAAGGACGGCCGCGTCTCAGCGCCACTGCAGGTCGTGGCGACAGGGCGGCATGCGCACTCGGTGCGCATCGACGAAAGCAACCGCTTCGTCTTCGTCCCGACACTCGGCACCGATGCGGTGTTCCAGTTCGTGTTCGACGCGGAGTCCGGACGGATCGCATCGAACACGCCGTCGCTGGTGCTCGTGAAGCCCGGAAACGGGCCGCGGCACGTGATCGCTTCACCCGACAACCGGTTCGTGTTCGTCGCCAACGAAATGGCCGGTACGGTGACGACGTTCGCGCTCGACGCAAAGACAGGGCTGCTGGCGGAGATCGATTCCGCATCGGGTGTGCCGCCGGAAGCGAACCTCGTTCCGGGGGTCGTGCGCAACTCGCAGCCCGGACGCAATTCCGACAACGATGTGTGGGCCGCGGACCTGCACATCACGCCGGATGGCCGTTTCCTCTACCTGTCGGAGCGGACGACGAGCACGCTTGCTCGCTTCAGTGTTGACGCGGCGACGGGCAAGCTCGACTACCTCGGAAGCACGCCGACCGAGAAGCAGCCGCGCGGATTCGCGATCGACGCGGGCGGCAGATTCCTCGTCGCCTGCGGCGAGAAATCCGCGACGATCTCCGTCTACGCGATCGATGCCGCGAGCGGTGCGCTGCAGCCGCTCGCGAAGTATCCGACCGGAAAGGGCGCGAACTGGGTCGAGATCGTCAGCTTCGACGGACGCTAGCGGTCGAGCGGCGCCTTCTGCTCGCCGCCTTCGATGTCGACGCTCATCTCACTCGCGAGCGATTCGAGCCCGCGCTGCAGCTCGGGATTCGTCACCGACTTCGGGACCATCAGCAGCGCGCGGACCTTGAACGTGTGCCCCGCCGAGTCAGCGCTGACGATCTCGGTGTGAAGCTCCTCGATGCTGACGCCGCGATCGGCGAGGCTTCTCGACATCTCGCGAACGATGCCGGGACGGTCGGGACCGACGACCTCGAGCAGAACCACGCGCCGGCCATCGACGACCGGAGGCACGATGCTCTTGGCGATCACGATGCGCAGCCCGGAGGATTCTTCCAGCTCCTGCAGCGCTTCGGAGAGCGCGTCCGCGTTCTCCGTCGGAACCTCGAAATGCACGATGCCGGCAAACTGGCCGGAGAGGTTCGCCATCCGGCTTCCGGCCCAGTTCGCGCCGAATCCCTGGGCCCGCTCGGAGAGTTGACGCACGATCCCGGGCCGGTCGGTTCCGATTGCAGTGACGACCAGCGATACGGCGGCGGGCTGACGCTCATCGACGAGTGACACGCTGCGCTTGATCATCGGCGCCTTCGTTGCGAAGCGCTCGTCCTGCGGCTGCGAGGGCAGCGAGCCGTGCTGCGCGGCATGGCGAACGACTTTGGTCATCAGCGCGATGCCCATCGGCGCGAGCGCCCGCTCCCAGAGCTCGCGCGCGGACTCGCCCTTCGCGACGAAGCACCAGTCCTGCGCGGCGATCGCGCCGGCATCCCAGCCGTCGGCGAGGTGGTAGATCGTGCCGCCGGCGATCGGATCCCCTTCGAGGATCGTCCATTCGATCGCGGCGATTCCGCGGTGGCGCGGCAGCAGCGACGGGTGGTACCCGACGCCACCGAGCCGTGCGCGCGCAAGCGCCTCGTTGCTCACCCGCGCATGCGTGTGCGCAGCGATAATGAGATCGCTGCCCTCGGGAATCGCCTCACCGGGAACGATCTTCGGATTGGCGAGCACGTGCACCGGCACGCCGGCGGCCTGCGCGGCGACCGCAAGCCGATCGTCGCTCGCCGGAGCGACGACGCGCGCGATTTCGATCCCCTCCTTGCGCAACGCGTCGAACATCGTCGCTCCGAAATACCGCGATCCCACCACTGTGCACTTCATCGATTCCTTCTCCTCCCCGGTTGGATGGCGCATCCTTCGGCCACGCTTCTGGCGGCGCGACCTCGTCGCTTGCGAGGCAGGATTGTATACGTGCGACCGGCCTCAGCCGCGAACGCCGCGGACGGTGCGGACCGAAGGGTGCCCGAGTCTCGTGAAGCCCGGAGGTCCGCGCCGTTCGCGGCGGGCTGACGCCTGCAGACGCCCGTCATGCGTGCCGTTCGCGGCGGACTACGCGCGCGCCGCCACCGGATTCGCGTGCCTCGGCTGCGCCGGCACCCACCGGTCGCGCAGCGCGAGGATCGGACGCTCGAAGCCCCGGTACACGAGCGCCGCGGACGCGATCGAAAGCGCCGCGAATATCACGCCCATCGCGTAGCAGCCGAGCGTGTTCGCCGGCGCGAGATCGAGCTTGTAGATCACGCGCATGACCGGCAGATGCGTGAGGTAGAGCGCATACGACCACAGCGCGAGACGACGCACTGCCGCGATCGCGCGCGGCGGCCACGCGGGCTCCAGCCACACGGAGGCGAGCGGCAGCATCGCCGCGAAGCTCGCCGAGACGATGCTGAAAAGAAGCGTGCGCGCCACGACGCTCGTATCGATCGCCGTCGCGAGATACAACGCCCACGCCGCGAGAAGGCCCAGCGCGCCGGCGACAGCGAATCGGCGCCGCGCGCCGAGCGTGAGCGCATAAGCCTTGCAGAGATAGACGGCGAGCACGCCGTAGCCGATCGCGTCGAGCCGGATCAGCGATATCTTGCGCACGCCCTCGTGCCACGGCGGGTTCGCGTCGAGCACGTAGAGCGTACGAAGGAGCAGCGCGACGAGGAGCGCCGCGACGAGCACGAGCACCGTCTGCCAGCGCTGGCGAAGCACGGGCAGGAAGACGAGCATCGCGAGCGGCGCGAGCAGGTAGAAGATCTCCTCGAGCGCGAGGCTCCACGCTTCGGGGAAGAAGAGCGGATGCGGCCACGCGAGGTTCTGGACGAAGAACACGTAGGGAAGCGACTGCGGCCACCGCCCCTCGATCCAGAGGTAGATCGCGATGTTGATAAGCAGAAAAAGATAGTAGTTCGGCAGCGTGCGCAGCCACCGCCTCACCCAGAACCGCCCGACCCAGCCGGCGCCGGGTGCGGCGCTGTCGAGCAGGATGCCGCCGATCAGGAATCCGGAGAGCGCGAAAAAGAGGTCGACGCCGAGATAGCCAACCATGAACAGCGGCTCGAAGTCCGGCTTGAGCGGCGCGAGAAAGAAGCTCGCGTGTGTGAAGAGCACGAGCGAGATCGCGAGCGCACGCGTGAAGTCGAGACCGAAGACGCGCGAGGACGGCATCGCGAAATCAGGCTTCGGCGCGCCCTGCTCGCCGTTTCCGCGCTACTGGCACAGCGTCCCTGCCGGCGGCGCGAACAGGTAGCGCGCGATCTGCTTCGTTTGCTGGACGCCGTTCAGCGTGTAATTGAACGTTCCGGCGAGTCCGTTCGCGAATGTCAGCGTCGCGGCGCCGACGGTGGTTCGCGTGATCAGGCTCGCGTCGTACGTGCCGAACGGCGGGCCGGTCGTTCGGATCAGATTTCCGGAATAGACGCCGGAAGCGGTGTTGAACGCGGTCACCGACAGCCACATCGGCTTGCCGTCGGTGTCGTAGGTGAACCACGCGGCGAAAATGATGTTCCCCTGTTGCGAGAGCATCAGCCCCCAGCCGCCTTCCGCGCCGTTCGGAACCCACCAGACATCCTGGTAGTTCGTCGCGTGCACGAAATCCGGCGCGGGACCGTACGTGCAGTTGGGCAGCATCCCGAACAGCGTCCGCGAGATCGTCTTCGTTCCGAAGATATTGTTGACGATGTACGAGAACTTCGCGTTGTTGAGGTCGATGAACGTCAGCGTGCCGCTGCCGACGGTCGTGAGCAGCACCTTCTTCGGGTCGAACGGGACCGCGTTGAACGGAGGTCCGACCGCCGTGAGGATCTGCCCCGTGTAGGTCTCGGGATTGCTCGACACCTTGTTCGCGGTCATCGACAGCCACAGCGCGCGCCCGTTGCCATCGTACGTGTACCACGCGAGAAAGATGACGTCGCCCTGGTGCGAGATCGTAAAGCCCGTTCCGTCCTCGGCGTCGGCGATATCGGACCACAAGCCGCCGGCCTGAACGATCGGTGCCGGCACGCCGGTCGCCGCCGCGCGCACCGCGGCTCCCGCGTCGAGCATCCCGGCGCCGCAGGTGTTGACGGTGCAGTAGCACTGATCCTGATCGATCGGATTGCCCTGCGCATCGAGATGCGGGACGAAGCATTGCGGAACGGGCGTTCCGTCGCCATTGTCGCCGCCCGTCGTCGGGAACGGGCGCGCCGTCTTCTGCAGCAGCAACCGCGCCTGGTAAGGCGTCAGTGAGGGCTGCGCAGAAAGCATCAGCGCGACCGTCCCGGTGACGAGCGGCGCGGCGAAGCTCGTGCCGAGCGAAGCGTTGTAGCTGTCGGTGTAGATCGGCCCGACGGGCATCTCCGACCCGGAGTTCGATGTCGTCAGTATCGGATAGAGACATGCGGAGCCGGGATCGACATTGACGCAGTTGCCGGCAGGCGCGCTGATCGCGACGTTCAAGCCAAGATCCGAGAAGCCGACTTTGGTGCCCGCGTGGCGCAGACCGCCTACGCCGATCACCCCTGTGCAGTTGGCGGGGATGCCGGCGGCGTGACCCTCGGTGTTGCCCGCAGCCGCGACGAGCACCGCGCCCGCCGCGGTGACCTCGTCGATCGCGTCCTGGAACGCTTGCGTACAATCGCCGGGGCCGCCGAAGCTCAGGTTGATCACGCGCGCAGCGTTCGCGCCGGCGGACACGCCGGGCACCTGAAGCCCGGCCGCCCAGCGAATGCCGGCAATGATGTCGGAATCGTAACCGCCGCATTTGCCGAGCACGCGGACCGGAAGAATGCGCAGATTCGGGCCCACGCCTGCCATCCCGATGCCGTTGTTCGTAATCGCGCCGATGATGCCCGACACCTGGGTGCCGTGCCACGAGCTGTTCTCCTGCAGGTACTGATTCGTCCGCGGATCAAGCGGCGTGCACTGATAGAAGAGTCCGTTCCGGTCGTTCGCCTCGGCGGCCGTGATCCAGTCGCCCGGGTCCGACGCATCGGGATCGCGCGTGTCGCCGTCGTTCGCTACGCCCGCCACCGAGATCATGTCGTAACCCGGAAGGAGCTTGCCGCCCGCGGCAACCGCAAGCAGATCGGGATGCTCGAAGCGCACACCGGTGTCGACGACGGCGACGATCGTGCCGAACGTCCCGGTCGTGTAGTTCCACGCGGTCTCGACGTCGATCGACGATTGCACTTCGCCGCTCGGCGCGCGCAGATACCACTGCCCGACCGCCGGCCCGTTGCCGGGGACACCCGCGGCGTACAGCGGATCGTTGGGTGCGGTGAGCCGATACTTGCGCTCGTCGACGACTGCGTACTCGACATCGAATTCGCGCGCGAGTCGTCGCGCGAGATCCCTCGAGGCAATTCCATTCGCCGTCACAACCTGCACGCGATCGGCGATCGCGCGGCCAGACGAGAGCTCGACACCCAGGCGCCTTCCGAGCGCCCTGGCGCGGCGCTGGCGCTCGTCACGAATCGAGAAAACCTGCTCCCTGAGCACCGGCGAATCGGCCCGCAGCTTGACGATCACGCGCGCGCCCGGACCTCCAATCGAAGCACCGGGCTGGGACTGGCCTCGCCCCAATTGCGGCATCAAGACGACGAGCAGCGCACAAAGCGGCGCCGCGAAGATGGGCGAGGCGATTCTCAACGTGTTCTCCAGTCCGGTCGATGCCGATATTCATGAGGGCCTCCCACCCTCTTTCGCTATGCGCTCGGCCGCAATGGTACCAGCCGGTCCCGCCACCCGAGGCCGGCGAGCGTTGTCGTGCGTGGACGGTATTCGCAGCCGACCCAACCGTCGTAGCCCAGCTCGTCGACGCGCCGCAGTAGCCACGCGTAGTCGATCTCACCGACGTCGGGCTCGTGCCGTCCCGGCACGCCCGCTATCTGGAGGTGGCCGATGTGCGGAAGCCAGCGCTCGAGCTTCGCCGCGAGATCGCCCTCGACGATCTGCGTATGGTAGAAGTCCATTTGCGCTTTGATGTTCGGCGCGCCAACAGCCTCCCGGATCGCGTGCGCCTCCGATGCCGTCGAAAACAGATAGTTCGGAACGTCGCGTGGATTGAGCGCTTCGATCAGCACCGTAACGCCCTGCGCGTGCGCGGCTTCGCACGCATAGCGCAAGTTGGAGATGAAGGTCGCCCTCGTCTGCGCGCGCAGTTCAGCGGCCCGAACAAGCCCGGCCATCACATGAATCCGCGGGCAGCGCAGCACGGCAGCGTAGCGTAGAGCTGTCGCGAAGCTTGCGGCGAAATCTTTTTCGCGGCCCGGTAGAGCGGCGATTCCTCGCTCGCCGGCCGCGTAGTCGCCGGGCGGCGCGTTGATCAGCACGCACTCGAGGCCATGCTCGGCGAGTCGATCCGCGATCGCGCGCTCGGGCACGTCGTACGCGAACGCGAACTCGACGGCACGAAAGCCGGCGCGCGCCGCCTCGCCGAAGCGCTCGAGGAACGGCACTTCGGTGAAAAGCCAGGAGAGATTGGCGGAGAGCCGCGGCATCGGTGAACAAGAGGCCGCGCTCGACCGCCGCGCGAATCGCGCGTCGAGGCCACCCTCTCGCCACCGAGTGTGCGTCAGCTATTCATGGCAAGCAAGTCAATCCGGCTGGAAGCGTCATTCGTTGCGCGTTTCGACTCTCACTGCGATGCGCTACCGGAGGCAGGCCGCACCATTGCGCCACCGCTGCACGCCACGCCTGCTGGTTGCGTCAATCGCGTCAGATCCATTCCACCACTGACATACTCGGGAATCGACGACGACCAATCGACGTGTCCGTGGTTGCAGTCCGCGAATGTGAACGTCAGCACGCCCCAATTCTCGGTGCTCACATTCGCCGGATCGAAATGCGGTGGAAAGCGCGCGCCGCTGCCGACGGTCCGCGTCGCCTGAAGCGTCGCCTGGTTGTTCGTGACGGGACCGAGCCCGACGATCCAAGATGGGCCGCCTTCAGGCGAGAACGTAAGCCATGCCGCGAGCATCTGCATCGGCGGCCCCGGCAGCACCTCGAGCATGAACCCCATGCCGCTCTGCGCGGAATTGAACCAGGTTCCGGTGTACCCGGTGCCGACCGCATTCGCCGGTGGCCCGGGCGGCGAAACACCGACATAGATGACGCCTGGGGCACCGGTGACCTCATCGTGGTACTTCACGATTCCAGGCGCGTTGAAGTCACGGTAGAAACTGATGCGCTTGCTCAGGTCGTACCCGCAATCGCCGTTCGCGAAGCACTTGCTGTCGCTCCCCGGTGTCCCGTCGCCTCCCTCGCCGTCGCATC
>DASSGI010000237.1:0-4642 GCA_035857655.1 Casimicrobiaceae bacterium
GGCGGAACGCCGACGCCGAGGAACGATAGCCCCGCTTCCGCGAGCACCGCATACGCGAAGATGAACGTCGCCTGCACGAGAATCGGCGACGCGATGTTCTGCAGGATGTGGATGAACAGAATCCGCCACGTCGCTACGCCGAGCGCGCGCGCTGCCTCGATGAACAGGAGCTCGCGCACGACGAGCGTCGATGCACGCACCACGCGGGCGACGCGCGGCGTGTAGACGATCGCGAGCGCAAGGATCACGTTGGTCATCGACGCGCCCAGCACGGCGACCAGCGCGATCGCGAGCAGGATGTCCGGGAACGACATCATCGCGTCGACGACGCGCATGATCGGCCCGTCAAGGCGGCGGAAAAAACCGGCGGCAAGCCCGAGGAGTACGCCGCCCGTCACCGAGATCACGACGACCGCCGCGCCGATCAGCAGCGAATAGCGGGCGCCGAATACGACGCGGGAGAAGACATCGCGACCGAGCTCGTCGGTGCCGAACCAGTGCGACGCGCGCGGGCTCTGCATCCGGTCGAGAATCTTCATCGCCGTCGGGTCGTACGGCGTGACCCAGGGCGCGAACAGCGCGAGGAGCGTCACGAGAACGAGGATCACGGCGCCGACGAGCACGAGCTTGCGCCGGAAGAGCTTGCGCGCGAGAAGCGCCGACGGGCTGCGCGCGGGCGGGCGCGTCGTCGGGGTCGTGGAGGCGGTCGCGGCAATCGCCATGGCTGTTACCGTCCCCTAGTACTTCACGCGCGGATCGACGGCGAGGTAGAGGAGGTCGATCGCGAGGTTGATGAGCACGTAGAGTCCCGCGATCACGAGCAGCGCGCCCTGGATCACCGGGTAGTCGCGCCGCAGCACCGCAGAGACCACGAGGTTGCCGACACCGGGCAGGCCGAAGACCGTCTCCGTCACGATCGCTCCGCCGATCAGCAGTGCGAACGTCAGCCCGAGCACGGTGATGACGGGGATCAGCGCATTGCGCAGCGCGTGACGGAGGATTACGCGCGACTCCGAAAGGCCTTTCGCCCGCGCGGTGCGGATGTGCTCGTCACCGAGGACATCGAGCATGCTGGCGCGCGTGAAGCGCAGGATCAGCGCGGAGTTCACGACGCCGAGCACGATCGACGGCAGCACGAGATGATGGAGGCGCTCGGACAGCGGCACGCCGGGGTCGCCGTAGCCTGCAACGGGGAACCAGCCGAGGCTCACCGCGAAGATCTGCATCAGGATCAGCCCGAACCAGAAGCTCGGCACGCTGGCGCCGAGCATCGCGAAGCCCGAGAAGATCTGGTCGGTGAGCTTCCCTCGCCAGACCGCGGCAATGATGCCGCACGGCACGCCGATCAGCGTCGCGATGACGATCGAGAACAGCGTCAGAAAGAACGTCGGCTCGGCGCGTTCGGCGAGCGCCTGCGTCACGGGGCGCTGCAGAAAGATCGACTGGCCGAGATTGCCTTGCGCGAGCTCCTTCAGCCAGTAGACGAATTGCACGGGCAGCGGCTTGTCGAGGCCGTACGATGCGCGGAGCTTCGCGATGTCGGCGGCCGTCGCCTGGTCGCCGAGCATGATGGCCGCGGGATCGCCGGGCGCGAGGCGAGTGATGAAGAACACCAGCGTGGCGACGAGCGCCATCACGATAAGCATCCCGGCGAAGCGCGACGCGAGATAACGTGTCAACGGACCCCCTTGGCGGCGTGGGCGCGGAACCTGATCAGCTGTCGCTACTTCGTGATCCCGGTGTTCCAGAAGAACGGCCACGGCATCGCGACGTAGCCGTCGAGCTTCGCGGACTTCGCGGTCAGGCTGTTGAAACTGCCGACGCGGATATAGGGAACCTCGGTGTACACGACCTGCTGCACGTTGCCCCACAGCGGGCCGCGCTTCTTCGGATCGGTTTCGGCGTCGAAAGCGTCGAGCGCCGCTTTCTTCGCCGGCGAGCTCCACCAGCCGGGCGCGCCTTCGCCGAGCTGCGGAGGCGTGAGCGTCGGCTCGGGCAGCACCGCGGAGTGCGTGATGTAGATGTCCCACAGCGCCGGATCGTTACGACGCTGGATCAGCGTCGCCCAGTCGACGACCTGCATGTCGACCTTGAACCCGGCGGCCTTGAGGTTCTCCGCCATCACCAGCGCGATCCGGTAGTGGAACTCGTATTGCTGGCTCGTCAGGATCTTTATCGGCGTCCCGTCGTATTTGGCGGCAGAGACCATCGCCGCGGCCTTTTTCGCGTCGCCCTTGCCATAGTTCTCGGTGCCGGCCGTCGAATAGAACGGCGTACCTTTTGCGTAGTGATTGCCCTCGACCGTATAGAACTTCGGATCGCCGAAGCCGGCGCCCATCATGTCGGCGTCGTTGAGCGCGGCTTGCACCGCCTGCCGCAGCGCGACGTTTGCGAGCGGGCCTTGCTTCGTGTTGAGCACGAGGTAAGGGAAGCCGAACGGCGCTGTCAGGACCGCCTTGACGTTGCCCTTGCCGTCGATCCGCGCGTACGACTCGACCGGAAGCAGGTCGGCGAACTGGTACTGGCCGGAGAGAGAGCCTTCGACTCGCGTGTTCGCGTTGGGGACCGGCACGAAGCGCAGCTCGTCGAGCAGCGCCTCGCGCTTGCCGGCGTAGCCGCTCGCCGGCTCCTTGCGCGCGCTGTAACCGTCGAAACGCACGAGCTGCACGTACTGGTCGGGCTTGCGCTCCTTGAACATGTACGGCCCGGTGCCGACGAATTGCGTCAGCGGCGTGGCGATCGTCTCCTTGGGCATGATCACCGCGAAGCCGGACGGGAGCGCGAAGTGTGCGAGCAGCGGCGCGTACGGCCGGTTGAGCGTAATGACGACGGTATTCGGACCCTTCGCCTCGATCGTCTTGACCTCCTTCGCGATCGCCTTGCCGCGCGGCGCCATTTCCATCCACCGCCTGAGCGACGCGATGACGTCGTCGGCCGTGAACTCCTTGCCGTTGTGGAACTTGACACCCTTGCGCAGCGGGATCGTGTAAACGAGGCCGTCCTTCGACACCGTTGGCATGCTCTCGGCAAGCATCGGCGCGACGTTCCAGTTCGCGTCGAACGTGTAGAGTGGCTCGTAGACGTGCTGCATGATCGTGCCGACGAGATCGGCGGTCGACGCCATCGGGTCGAGCGTCTGCGGCTCGGCGATCATCGCGAGATTCGCGGCGCCGCCCTTGGGGGGCGCGGAGAATGCAGGCGAGGTCGCGAGCGCGAACGTCGCGGCGACAAGCGCGAGACTCGCGAAGAGCCTGGGACGGAAGCAGCGGGACGAGGTGATGCGAAGGCCGGTGTAAGGCATGTCTCCTCCTGGAGGCGATGCTCGGGTGCGTCCGCGGTGCGCTCGAATCACGTTGCCCCGGACAGTCGAATGTAATTCAATTACAAACGCGCGCAGTGTACGCCGATCCGGGTCGGCGTCAAGGGGTATGGGAAGCTCTGGTTTTTCATAGCTGAAACGATCCGCCGGCAAGAGCTGCTGGCGCCGGTTGGCGTCGCGGGGCCAATGGCGCTATGATGTAATTTAGTTTCAAACCGAGCCGGTGCGAGGGCTCGGTTCACGACGCAAAACGGCGCGCTGCGAGGCGGCCCTCTCGACGGAGGCAGGAATGACCATCGAATTTCTCGGCGGAACGCGGACAGGGGCGGGCGGTCAGTCGCTGCCGTTCTCGCCAGCGGTGAAGGCAGGGCCGTTCGTGTTCGTTTCTGGCCAGGTCGCCATGGGTGAGAACGGCGAGATCGTGCCGGGCGGCATCGAAGCGCAGACGCGGCAGACGCTCGCGAACGTCGAGAAGGCGCTGGCGCTTGCCGGGTGCACGCGCGCCGACGTCGTGAAGGCGACGGTCTGGCTCGACGACGCCCGCGACTTCTGGACGTTCAACCGGGTCTACGCCGAGTTCTTTTCCGCGGCGAAACCGGCGCGGTCGACAACGCAGGCGAAGCTGATGGTCGACGCGAAGATCGAGGTCGAGGTGATCGCCTACAAGCCCTAGGCTGAGGCTCGCGTTAGCCGCGTGCGGCGCGAGCCGAAGGCGCAGCGGGGGCCGCGCACGGCATATGCCTCCGGGCTTCACGAGAACCGGGCGCCCTCCGGCATACGCCGTACGCAACCGGCGCGTGCGCGCGCTCAGTCGCGGAAGTTGCCGAACTGCACCGGGAAATCGGTGATCGACTTGCGTACGAGCGCGATCGCGGCCTGCAAGTCGTCGCGCTTGGCGCCGGAGACTCGCACCGCGTCTCCCTGGATCGACGCCTGGACTTTCATTTTGCTGTCCTTGACGAGCTTGACGATCTTTTTCGCGAGCTCCTGATCGATCCCGACGCGAATCGTGACGGCCTGCTTCACCTTGTTGCCGGAGATCTTCTCGATCGAGCCGGGCTGCAACGCGCGAATGTCGACGCCACGCTTGGCGAGCTTGCCGGTCAGGATGTCGGTCACCTGCTTCAGCTTGAAGTCGTCGTCGGCATAGATCGTCAGCGTCTTCTCGGTATGCTCGACGCGCGCGTCGGACCCTTTGAAGTCGAAGCGCGTCGAGACTTCCTTGTTCGTCTGATCGAGCGCGTTCCTGACCTCGACCTGGTTCACTTCGGAGACGATGTCGAACGAGGGCATGGCGGGGCGAGAGGCGTGAGAGGCGGATTC
>DASSGI010000238.1:0-19466 GCA_035857655.1 Casimicrobiaceae bacterium
CTGCCGGCGCGACGTGGGTGTCATTCCATCACGGTGGCGGCGTCGGCATGGGCTACTCGCAGCACGCGGGCGTGGTGATCGTCTGCGACGGCACCGATGCCGCGGCAAAGCGCATAGCCCGCGTGCTATGGAACGATCCTGCGACCGGCGTGATGCGCCACGCGGACGCCGGTTACGCAAAAGCGATCGAAGTCGCGAAAGCAAAGGGGCTCAAGCTGCCGATGCTCTGATCAGCTCGGTGCCCGCTTCTCCGGCTCGGTGCCCACTGCTCCGGCGCATCGTGAATAGCGGCGTCGCCCACCGGGTGGGGTCAGTCTTCCCGCGTCAACGCCACCACGCGTCGCGATGCGACGATCTCGCCGCTCGCGAACTTCTCGTGGTTATCCTCGATCGACCGCGGGTCGTACAGGTAGTTGACCATCATTCCGAGCGACTCGCGCAGTCCCTTTCTGGAGAGATCGGCGAGCCAGTTGATCCGCTCGAGCCTCGCGCCATTGTTCAAGTGGAAACGCGCGACGGGATCTCGCAAAGAGTCGCCACCGTCCGCGTGATCCATCAGGTAAGTCGCGCACAACCGCAGCAAGGGTTCCTTGACCGGCGCCAGTATTGCGCTGGCGCGCTCGGAATCATCGGGGATCTTCATGCCGTCCGCGCCGAGCGCCGCACTGACTGCGCCCAACGCCTCAACGAACGGCTTGGGTCGCCCATCGACGCTCGCCCGCAACAACGGCCCGAGCCACGCGGCAAAGCCTGGTATCGGCGATAGCGTGCAGAACACTTTGAGGCGGGGAAACTCCTTCGAGAGCATCTCCACGACGTTCTTGATGAGAAAGTTCCCGAGCGACACGCCGCGCAGCCCCGGCTGGCAGTTGCTGATCGAGTAGAACACCGCGGTCGTCGCGCGACCGGGGTGGTCCGACACAGGCATTCCGTCGACGAGGTGCGAAAAGCGGTCTGCCATTCGATCCATCAGCGCGACCTCGACGAAGATCAGCGGCTCGTCGGGCAATGCCGGATGGAAGAACGCGAAGCAGCGCTGATCCGCGGCAAGCCTGCGCCGCAGATCGTCCCACCCGCGAATCTCGTGCACGGCTTCGTGCGAGATGATCTGCTCGAGCAGGTACGCGGGCGTTCGCCAATCGACGCGGACAATCTTCAGGAAGCCGGGGTTGAACCACGACGAAAGGAGATGGCGGAAGTCCCAGTCGACTGCCTCGAGCTCGCGACTCTCGCGCTTCAGGTCGAGCAGGCGTTCCCGCATGCGGAGGATCACTGCTGTACCCCCGGGAGCGCGATTCAGCCGCCGCAACAGCTCCTGCCGTGGCGGTTCTGCAGCAACGCAGACGCGTGACAGGTTTGCCGCCGACTTCTCTGCGGCGTAGGCCTGTGCTGCCGCGAGCACTTCGGAAGGGTTCGGCGAGAATTCCGCGAGCAGCACTGCGAAGAACTGTGCCTGTTCCTTCTTGTCGAGCTCCCGGTAGAGATCGATCGTCACACGAGCGAGCGAAACGCCGGCCGCCTCGCCGCGCTCGGTCACCAGCTGCCGGCAATTCGCAACGAGGCGCCGGACCCTGGAACCTGCAGGGGAATAGGCCTCGGCGAGTTCTCTGAGGGACCTGAACATTGTGTCGCTCGAATCAGGATGAAGTTTACCAAGCTGCCCCGGGATCGGCGGCTCGTCGGTCCGGCGCTGGCGTATGCTTGGTTGCGACATCGAGGAGCAAAGTTCATGGCAGGCGAGCTTGTCATTCGCGCGATGACGCGGGCCGAACTCGATTTGCTGGTCGATTGGGCGGCAAACGAGGGATGGAATCCCGGAATAAACGACGCTCGGATCTTCTGGGATACCGACCTCGAAGGCTTCGTTGCTGCCGAGATGGCGGGGGAGCTGATCGGCGGAGGATCGATCGTTTCGTACGACGGTCGTTTCGGCTTCATGGGGTTCTTCATCGTGCGCCCGGAGCATCGCGGCCAGGGTCTTGGAACTCGCCTGTGGCTGCGTCGTCGCGACCTCTTGCTCTCGAGGCTGCAACCGCACGCGGCGATCGGCATGGACGGTGTCTTCGACATGCAGCCTTTCTATGCCCGCGGCGGCTTCGCCTTTTCCCACCGGGACCTCCGCTTCGAAGGCGTCGGCGCTGCTGCCACGCTTGCGAAGGAAATCGTCGACTTGAGCGCCGTGCCGTTCGCCGAAGTGTTCCGCTACGACGCGGCGCACTTTCCGGCACCGCGTGAGCGGTTTCTGAAAGCATGGATCACCCAGCGGGGAAGCCGCGCGCTGGGATCGCTGAAGGAGAGTGTCCTGCGCGGCTACGGTGTCATTCGCCCGTGCCGCAAGGGCTTCAAGATCGGGCCGCTGTTCGCCGACGACGCCAGGATCGCCCAGGACCTCTTTCGCGGACTCGCCGACTTCGCAAGAGGTGAGCCTGTATATCTCGACGTGCCGGACGACAACCCGCAGGCGATAGCGATGGTGCGTGCGCTGGAAATGCGCGAGGTATTCGGTTGCGCCCGGATGTATCACGGTCGGCCGCCGTCGTTGCCGCAGACCGAGATCTTTGGCGTTAGCACGTTCGAGCTGGGATGATGCCGGATCCTTGGCATCCCAGGAACCTTGCCGGTTACGGCAGGACTCCGCCTGATCCGCAATGGCCGGGCGGAGCGCGGCTCGCGCTGCAATTCGTGCTGAACGTCGAGGAAGGCGCCGAGCGCACCGTTCTGAACGGCGACAGCGTCTCGGAGAGCTACCTACCGGAGATCGCGGGCGCGACTCGGGTAGCGGGCGAACGCAACTACAGCACCGAAAGTCTCTACGACTTCGGCGCGCGCGTCGGCTTCTGGCGCCTCCTTCGACTATTCGAGCAGCGGGCCCTACCGCTTACCGCATTCGCGTGCGGACGAGCGCTCGAGCTCAATCCGGAGGCCGGCGCCGCGCTCGCTGCGCTCGGTCACGAGATTGCAGGGCACGGATACCGCTGGATCGACTACCGTGACGTCGACGAGCAGACCGAGCGCGCGCACATCGAGTCGACGATCCGGATCATCGAGCGAACAACCGAGAAGCGCCCGGTGGGCTGGTACACGGGGCGGGTCAGCGCAAACACGCGACGATTGCTGACGGAGATCGGCGGCTTCCTCTACGACTCGGATGCCTATGACGACGAGCTGCCTTACTGGCTCGGCGAACAGCGGCCACATCTGGTGATTCCGTATACGCTCGTGAACAACGATATTCGCTACGTCGTGACGCCAGGCTGCGCGACCGCTGCCGATTTCTTCGGCCTGCTTCGTGACGCGTTCGATCTCATGTGGGCCGAAGGACAGGAGAGACCGCGGATGATGAGCGTCGGCCTGCACTCGCGCATCAGCGGCCACCCGGCTCGAGCTGCGGCGATCGCCCGCTTCCTCGATCACGTTCTCGATCGCGATGGCGTGTGGATCTGCCGGCGCTCGGATATCGCTGATCACTGGGCTCGGCGCTTTCCGTGCCTCGGCGGAGCGCTCGCGACCGAGAATGCTCGTTGAATCCCGGGCTTGGCTCGTGCTTCAAGACTGGACGATGACGTAATGCTAGCGACCCGTGCCGAGCGCGACGCGCCCGCGTTGGCAGGCGAACGAGCTCCCGCAAGCGTGGTCGAACGCGCAATCTTTTCTTACCCTCGGAGGGGTCGATGGATCCGTCAGCCGCGCGAGAGCCGAAGTTGAGCATGGATGCAGCGTTGATCGCCGACGAGCCAATCGCAGAAGAGCCGCTGCCGCGCATGGCCCCTCGCAAGTCGTCGTCGATGTTCGTCATCGGTGCGATCGTGCTGATCGCTGCCGTGGGGATCAGCGCCTGGTTCATTTCGAGACCGAGGGTGCCTCCGTCACCGCCGCCCGCGGAAACAACCTCCCGGGCATTGCCGAAGCCTCCCGAGTCGGCGTCGCCCAGCGCCGACGTTCGCCACCCTATCCCCGAAAATCCGGGGGCACACGCGCTGCCCGAGCTGGCCGATAGCGATCCGGCCTTCGGCGATGCTCTCGCCGGCGTGCTGCCTGGCGGCCAGTTGGGGCGGTGGCTGATCCCGGATAACCTCATCCGCAACGTCGTCGCCAGTGTCGACAACCTTCCGCGCCGGACGCTGCCCCGACAGCGGATGCCGCTAGCGCGGGTCCCCGGGACATTCAGCGTCTCGGAGGCCGGCGCGGGCCACGTCATCGCGGCTGCCAACGCGCAGCGCTACGAGCCGCTCGTTCACCTGCTCGAGGCGATCGATCCGGAGAAGCTCGTCGCGGTCTACGTCCGCTGGTATCCGCGATTTCAGGACGCTTACCGGGAGCTCGGCTATTCGGATGGTTATTTCAACGACCGGCTGGTGGAGGCGATCGACTCGCTGCTTGCATCGCCGCGGACTCCGGCAACGATCTCCGTCGTGCAGCCCAAGGTCATGTGGCAGTTCGAGGACCCCAACTTCGAAGCGCTGCCGATCGGACAGCGGATCATGTTACGGATGGGTCCAGGCAACGCGGCAGGGGTGAAGGCGAAACTCGCGGCGATACGTCGGCTGGTAGCGTCTGGCGCGCCCGACAGTGCTTCAGCAGGGCGACACCCAACTGAAGCACGTTGATGTGGCCGCGGGAGGGAGGCAACGCTTGTTCACTGGTCGGGGTGAGAGGATTTGAACCTCCGGCCTCTACGTCCCGAACGTAGCGCTCTACCAGGCTAAGCTACACCCCGATTTGGCCGTTGCCGGCGCTCCAACCGTGCAAAGCCCGCGGCGGGAGAGTGCTGCTTCGCGGGCTCGCGACCGGCCGAAAACGCTGATGCTGCGTCAATAGTTTCGCCGGGCCGCGAAGGAGGCTAATTCTAGCAGATTTTCCCGATACGGCGACGCGGGCAGATCGCCGACACATGCGGCGGCCTTCTCGCTTTCGCGGATCGCGCACTGCAGCGTGTACTCGAGCGAACCCGTGCGCGCGAGTACGTCCATCACGTGTCCGAATTCGGTGAGCCGGCCGCCGGTGATCGCCGCCTGCACGACGGAAGCATCTTCGGCGCTCCCCACGGCGATCGCCCGGATCAACGGCAGCGTCATCTTGCCCTCGGCGAGATCGTCGCCGGGATTCTTGCCGATCGCGCTTTGCTCGCCCTGATAGTCGAGAACGTCGTCGACCAGCTGGAACGACGTGCCGAGGTGCATGCCATAGCGCGCGAGCGCGGCTTCGCGTTCCGGCGGTGCTCCGCCGAGCACTGCGCCGAGTTGCGCCGCGGCCTCAAAGAGCTTCGCCGTCTTGCGCTGTATCACCGTCAGGTACGCGCTCTCGTCGAGGTTCGGATTGCCCGAGTTCATCAGCTGCATCACTTCGCCTTCGGCGATCACGTTGGTCGCCTGCGACAGGATCTCGAGCACGCGGACGGATCCGACGCCGACCATCAGCTGGAACGCACGCGAATACAGGAAATCGCCGACGAGGACCGACGCAGCGTTACCGAACGTCGCGTTCGCGGTCGCGTGACCGCGACGCAGCTTCGATTCGTCGACGACGTCGTCGTGCAAAAGCGTCGCGGTGTGGATCATCTCGATCACCGCCGCGAGCGTGTAATGCTTGTCGCCTTCGTAGCCGCAGGCACGCGCGGCAAGCAGGACGAGGGCAGGGCGCAGTCGCTTCCCTCCGCCGCCGACGATGTATTCCGAAATCTGGCGGATGAGAACGACCTCGGAGCTCAGGCTCTCGCGCAGCACGCGGTCGACCTTCGCCATTTCCGGCGCGAGAAACGATTTGAGGGACTCTGAGGTCACGGGTTACGGCCGTGGAAGCGCCGGTTGATCGACGGTCGGCTCGATGCGGTGGAAATCCGGGCGCGACGGCGCAGCCAGGGCGGGAGATTGTAACCGAGTCGCGCCGTTCCTCTCGCTACGCACAATCGGCGAAGCGCGCTGCCTCCGGGCGAAATCGGCACGATGGGCGGCTTTTGACAGCCTTTGACAGTGGGTGCCCTAAACGCTTAAAATGTAAGGCTTTCCGCGATCCATTGTTGCTTTCGGCGCGCTTCCCCTCTGCGGTCGGGCGCCGCAGGTTCGCGGTAACCGAACGAATCAGTCTTCGATGCGGAGCAGCACCATGTATGCGGTCATACGATCCGGCGGCAAGCAGTACAAAGTCACCCCCGGCGAGAAACTCAAGGTGGAAACGATCCCGGCCGACGTCGGCGCGGAGGTCGTGCTGGACCAGGTGTTGATGGTCGGCGAAGGCGACAGCATTCGCGTCGGCCAGCCGACCGTCGCAGGGGCCACGGTGAAGGCAACCGTCGTCGGCCACGGCCGGCACGACAAGGTCGAGATCTTCAAGATGCGCCGGCGCAAGCAATACAAGAAGCACCAGGGCCATCGGCAGAATTACACCGAGCTCAAGATCGAAAGCATCGTCGGCTGACGGAGAGCATAGGAAATGGCACACAAGAAGGCAGGCGGCAGCTCACGCAACGGCCGCGACTCGGAAGCGAAACGGCTGGGCGTCAAGTCATACGGCGGCGAGCTGATCGACGCCGGAAGCATCATCGTCCGCCAGCGCGGTACGCTGATACACGCGGGCGTCAACGTCGGGACCGGCAAGGATCACACGCTCTACGCGCTCGTCCGCGGCAAGGTGACGTTCGCCACGAAAGGGAAGGACAAGAAGAAGGTCGTCAGCATCACTCCCGAGGCGGCCTGACGCGCTCGTCCTGAGCGCAGGCGAGTTCTCGCCCAACTCAAAAGATCCCGGCGCCTGTGCCGGGATTTTTTTCGCACGTTGCTGTGGTGTTTGTTGCGGAGCGGGAAGCGTTCGCGGAACGGCTTAGCGTGCTGCGATTCGTGTCCACTGCGAGTAACCCACGCGGTCGACGGGCGGACAAACATGTCCGCCGAGTCGCCGCGTGACCCGCGACGGCGGACCGCGCTCTACGCGCTCAGTCCTTTACCGCCGCTCGAGCCACCAGAGCAGCACCATCGTCATCGTCACGAAGGTGACGAGCGGGAACGCGGCCGAGAAGAGCGGCGGCCAGTCGTTGAGGACGCCGAGATTGGAGAAGAGCCGCCCGATCAGGAAGAACGTGAGACCGAGGATCGTCCCGGCGAACATCCTGAAGCCGACGCCGCCCTGCCGGCGCTGGAAATACGAGAACGGCAGCGCGACGACCATCATGACCAACACGGAGACGGGATAGAACACCTTGTTCCAGAACGCGATCTCGAAGCGGGACGTCTTCTGCGCGCCGGTGCCCAGAACCCGCATGTTCTCCCACAGCGTATTGAGCTCGAGCTTCTCCGGAGCGACCTGGTAGACGGTCAGAAGCGACGGCCGCAGCACCGTGTCCCACGCGAAGTCGTCCGCCTCCGAGACGTGCGTCTCGGCGGGCGAGATCTCGGTCGTCTTCACTCCCCTCAACCGCCATTGGCCGTTGCCGACGAAGGTTCCGCTCTCGGCGTTGCGAATGAGCTTGAGGTGGAGGGTGTTGTCGAATTCGTAGATGCGCACGCCGACGAGCGTCAGATCCGCAAGGACGCTGCGGATGTTGACGAACGTGTAGTCCTGCTTGAACCAGAAGCCGGACTGGAACTGCTGAGCGACGATGCGCGTCGCTTCGCCGCGCGCCTGGGTGCGCACCTTCTGCGACAGAAATGCAGCTTGCGGCGCGACGAACTCGCCCGCGAGGAACGTGACGATCGCGAGCGGAATGCCGATGCGCATCAGCGCCCAGCCGACCTGCAGCAGCGATGCGCCGGAGGCGCGCATCACCGTGTATTCGGACGTCGACACGAGCTGCGCCAGGCCGAACAGCGTGCCGATCAGCGTCGCCACCGGAAAGAGCTCGTACATGCGCGCTGGCAGCTGCAGCGCGACGAAGAGCAGCGCCGCCGAGATCGTGTAGCCGCCGCGGCCCACGTCGCCGAGCTCGTGGATCAGGTCGAAGAACGCGAACAACATGACGAGCGCGCTGAAGATCAGCATGATCGAGGCGAGGACCTCGCGGCCGATATAGCGCGTCAGCGTTCTCATGCGGGCACCACCTTGGGCGCTTTCGCTCGTTGGAATAATCCGAACGGCGAGAGCTGGCGGCCGAAAAGGAGTGCAACGACGACGATCGCGATCGCGTGCGGCAGGATGAGGCCGGGAACGAACCCGAGCTTGCCCTGTGCGATGAAGCTCTGCACGATGTTGAGGCAGTTGCTGTAGAGCATGTACATGAACGCGGCGGCCATCAGGTTGAACGAGCGGCCGATCCGCGGATTGACGTACGCGAGCGGCACGGCGAGCAGCGTCAGCACGAGCGCCGAAATCGGCACGGAGAGACGCCAGAAGAGCTCGGCACGCTCGAGAGGGCCGTTGAGCGCGATCAGCGTCGCCGTGGGAATCGCCTTGCTCGACGCGGGCAGCGCTCGCAACTCGGCGGGGTCGATTCGCCGTCCGAGCGACCCGAATTCGACGACCTGATAGTCGGCGGTGCCGGCCTTGCCCTCGTAGCGCCTGCCGTCCGAGAGCACGATGAACCGGTCACCGTTCGGCGCCTCCTGGAGCGTCCCCGACCGCGCGACCGTCGTCGAATCCTTCCCTTCGTCGACCGAATGGAGGAAGACGTTGCGGATCGTTCCGTCGAACGTATTGATGGACTCGACGAAGACGACGAGCTTCGCGCGGCCGAATTCGCGGAAAAGCCCCGGCGTGAGCAGCGTGATCTCGTCTCGGGATTCGAGCTGACGCTCGTATTCGAGTCGCCGCTGCTCGGCCCACGGCGATAGATAGAGCGACAGGACGAGTATCGCGGCGAAAAAGGGAAGTGCGAACCATGCGATCGGTCGCAGCCACGCAGTGAGCGCCTGGCCCGAGCTGAACCACACGATCATCTCGCTGTCGCGGTACCAGCGGGTAAGCGTCAGCAGCACGGTCACGAACACGGTGACCGAGAGCAGGATATTGAAATAAAACAGGGCGTTGAACCCGAGCAGCGCGAGGATGCCCTCGGGGGCCACAGTCCCGCCCGCGGCCCGGGCGAGCAGGCGCAGCACGAGATTGGTGAAAAGGATTGCCATCAGGACCAGGAACAGCCCGATGGCGGTCGCCGTCATCTCGCGGACGAGGCTGCGTCGAAAAATCATGACGCGTGGAGAATTTTGACTTTTTTAGCCGGTTTTGCCGATAATGCGATCCGTTGCGCGTTACGGCAAAAAAACTAATCGTTGGAGGCTAGGGCAGCGATGGAATTTACCATAAAAAGCGGCAGCCCCGAGAAGCAGAGGAGCGCGTGCGTCGTCGTGGGCGTTTTCGACAATCGCAAGCTTTCGCTTTCAGCAGAACTGATCGATCGCGCATCGAACGGCTATATCAGCGAAATCATCCGCCGCGGCGACATGGAGGGCAAGCTCGGCGCAACCCTTCTTTTGCACAATGTACGCGGCACGCTCGCCGATCGCGTCCTGCTGATCGGCCTTGGAAAGGAACGGGATTTTCGCGACAAGGAGTTCCGGGCCGCGATGCGCTCGGCCGTCAAGCTGCTGAACGAGACCGGTTCCTACGAAGCGGTCATCTACGTGACCGAAGAGAAGGTCAAGCGCCGCGAGGTCGCCTGGCGGATCGAGCACGCCGTCATCGTCGCGATGGAGGCGGTGTATCGGTTCGATCAGATGAAAAGCGAGAAGTCGGAAGTGCGTCGCCCGCTGCGCAAGCTCACCCTTTCGGTGCCGCAGCGCTCCGACCTTCTCGACGGGGAAGCCGCCGCGGCGCGCGGCCTCGCGATCTCGCACGGAATGGACCTCGCGCGGGACCTGGGCAACCTGCCGGGAAACGTCTGCACGCCCGCCTATCTGGGTGAGCGGGCGCTCGAGCTCGGGCGGGAGTTTCCTGACATTAAGGTCACGGTGCTCGACCGCAAGGAGATCGAGGAGCTCAAGATGGGCTCGTTCCTGTCGGTCACCAATGGCAGTGAACAGGCTCCCCGGTTCATTGTTTTCGAATACCGGGGGAGTCCGCGCAAGCAGCGGCCGATGGTGCTGGTCGGCAAGGGGATCACGTTCGACACGGGGGGCATCTCGCTGAAACCCGCGCACGACATGGACCACATGAAGTTCGACATGTGCGGCGCGGCGAGCGTCTTCGGCACGCTGCGCGCGGTCGCCGAGCTCAAGGCCAAGGTCAACGTGATCGGCCTGGTCGCCGCCTGCGAGAATATGCCCTCGGGCCGCGCGACAAAGCCGGGCGACGTCGTGACCAGCATGTCGGGACAGACAATCGAGGTGCTCAACACCGACGCCGAAGGAAGGCTGATCCTCGCCGACGCGTTGACGTACGCAGAACGGTACGAGCCGGAAGCGGTCGTAGACATTGCGACGCTCACCGGGGCGATGGTGATCGCGCTTGGGCACGTCTGCTGCGGCGTGTTCAGCAACAGCGATACGCTCGCGCGGGCGCTGATCGGCGCCGGCGACGATGCCTACGACCGCGGTTGGCAGATGCCGCTGTGGGACGACTACCAGGAAGGGCTCAACAGCAATTTCGCGGATTTCGCCAATGTCGCGGGTCGCGCCGGGGGCAGCATCACCGCGGCGTGCTTCCTGTCGCGGTTCGCGAAGAAGTTCGACTGGGCGCATCTCGACATCGCAGGTGTCGCATGGAAGGAAGGCAAGGCGAAGGGCGCAACCGGACGGCCGGTGCCGATGCTGACGACGTGGGTGCTGTCGCAGGAGGGGGCGTAAAGTAGACGGGCGAGCGTCACTGAGCCCGGCCAAAGGAGCTGGCGCCACGTATCGCCCGGAATCGTCCATTGATCTGACGGATTCCCCAAGCGGCCACGCATGAGCGAGGCTTACCAACCGCGGCAATGACGGTCATCGACTTCTACACGCGTTGCGCCGATCGTTTCGAGGTCGCCTCGAAGCTCGTCGCGAAAGCGTGGACACAGCACGGCAGCGTTCGCGTGCTGACCGACAATGAGGAAGCGACCACGGCGTTCGGACGTATCCTGTGGTTGATTCCGGCAACGGGCTTTCTGCCGCATTGCCGACTCGCGAGTCCGCTTGCCCCCGAGACGCCGATCCTCGTCGATCACGACTTGCAGCACGAAGGTCCCCTGGCCGTGCTGATCAACCTCCATCCGGCGCCGCCGCCGTTCTTCGCGCGCTTCGAAAGGATGGCCGAGGTCATCGGCGCCGATGATGCGAGCGCGGCCGCGGGTCGCGAGCGCTGGAAGTTCTACAAGGCGCGCGGCTACGAAATCCGCGCACATGATCTCTCCGCAAGGATTTGAGCGATGGCCACCGCACGCGAGCTTCTCGATCAGGCCGACGCGCTGATGCGGCGCAACCGCACGCGCGAAATCGACACGGACATTCCGGAGCTCACCGACGCGATTGCAACACCGGTGATCGAGCCGGAGCTTGCGGCTCAGCCGCGCGGGCTTGACGACATACCCGAGCTCACCGACGCGGTCGAGGAGATCGAGATCGAGTCCATCGTCGAAATCCCCAACGACGAGGCCGAAGCGAACACCTGGTTGCGAGCGGACGACGACGCGCTCGCCGCCGAGATCGATCCGCAGCGCGCGGCCGCGCTGCCGCAGACCTCCCGCGTCCCCGAACCGATCGGCGGTCGCGTGCTGCCGCTCTTCGCGATCGCCGGCAAGCCGCACGAGAGCGCAGCGGTTGTTCCGGTCGTCGAGAACGCAGACCCGATCGTCGCGGCGATCTCGGGAACCGCGCTCGCGAAAGCACCGGTCGTCGAACTTCCGCACCGCGATCCCTTCCCCACAGAACATGGCGAGCCCCGTCCGGCGCACGCAACTGAAGCCGAGCCCGGGTCGAAGCCTTCGATCGCAGCGAGCGAGGAGGCGGCGGAGGCGGACTGGCTCGTCACCGAGGCGACCTCGCGGGAAGCGAATGCCGCAGCGCGCGACGCGCCAGCGCAACCTGCGCGCGTGGATTCGAATGACTGGGCGCGCTGGCAGGCGCTCGCCGAAGAGATTCGAATGCAGGTTCTGCAGCGGATCGACATCTTCACCGACACGGGGCTGCGCGAGCAGCTCGCCGTGCAGATGCGGCCGATACTCGATCGCGCCAGCGCCGAAATGATCGAGACGATCAACGCGCAGGTCGGCGAGCTGCTGCGTGCGTACATCGCCGAAGCGATCGAGCGCGAGATCGAGAAGTGGCGGCAGGGCAATACCTGAGGTGCGACGATGATCATTGTGATGGAGAAGGACGCGAGCGACGTCGCGATTGCGGCCGTCGAGGCGAAGATCCGCGCGAACGGACTCGAGGTCCACGTATCGCGCGGCACCGAGCGCACGCTGATCGGCGCGATCGGCGACGAGCGGAAGCTCGATCCGGAGATGTTCGACACGATGGACGGCGTCGAGAAGTCGATGCACATCGTGAAGCCGTACAAGCTCGTCGCGCGCGAATGGCACAAGGCGAACACTGTGATCGATGCCGGCGGGGTCCCGATCGGCGGCAAGACGGTGCAGGTGATCGCCGGCCCGTGCTCGGTCGAGACGCAGGATCAGATGCATGCCGCGGCCGTCGGCGTGCGCCAGGGCGGAGCGCGCCTGATGCGCGGCGGCGCGTTCAAGCCGCGGACTTCGCCGTACACGTTCCAGGGCAAAGGGGTCGAGGGCCTGAAGCTCCTCAAGGATGCCGCCGCGAGCTGCAAGCTTCCCGTCGTGACCGAGCTGATGGACGCCCGCATGCTCGATTCGTTTCTCGACCACGGCGTCGACGTGATTCAGATCGGCACGCGCAACATGCAGAATTTCGACTTGCTGAAAGCCGTCGGGCAGGTGTCGACGCCGGTGATTCTCAAGCGCGGAATGAGCGCGACGATCAGCGAATGGTTGATGGCCGGCGAATACATCGCCGCCGGCGGCAATCACAACATCATCTTCTGCGAGCGCGGGATACGCACGTTCGAGAGCGCGTA
The DNA here is from genome assembly GCA_035857655.1 of Casimicrobiaceae bacterium. Taxonomy (GTDB): domain Bacteria; phylum Pseudomonadota; class Gammaproteobacteria; order Burkholderiales; family Casimicrobiaceae; genus CAIWHR01. The sequence goes on from DASSGI010000238.1 coordinate 12,928, forward strand.
CCGCAACGTGCTCGACGTCACCGCGATCCTGGTGATGAAGCGCGAGACGCACCTGCCGGTGATCGTCGATCCGTCGCATGCGGGCGGCAAGGCCTGGATGGTGCCGGCGCTGTCGCGCGCAGCGGTCGCCGCGGGAGCCGATGGGCTGCTGATCGAGATCCATCCGACGCCGAAGGAAGCGTGGTGCGACGCCGATCAGGCGCTCACGCCCGTAGAATTCGGGGCGCTGATGAAGGATCTCGAGGGCCTTGCGAAGGCGCTCGGCCGCGACTTCTGATGTAAGGTTTTCGCCGCGGCGCGCGACAGTTGATTTTTTCCGGAGCACGCGATGAACCGACGTCGTTTCCTCTCCTATTCGCTCGTTGGCGTCGCCGGCGCGACCGGGCTGGGTCGCCCGCTCGCGGACGCACAGGCGCCGAAGGTCGAAAAGGTGGACAAGATCGAGAAGGTCAGCAGGACCCCGGCCGAATGGCGGAAGATCCTGACGCCCGCCCAGTTCGACGTGCTGCGCGAGGAAGGGACCGAGCGCCCGTTCACGAGCCCGCTCAATAACGAAAAGCGCAAGGGCACGTTCGTTTGCGCCGGCTGCGATCTGCCTCTGTTCGATTCGAAAACCAAGTTCGACAGCGGCACGGGCTGGCCGAGCTTCTTCGACGTCATCCCGGGGCGCGTCGAGACGATGACCGATCACAAGCTGATCATGGCGCGGACCGAGTATCATTGCGCGCGCTGCGGCGGCCATCAGGGCCACGTGTTCGACGACGGACCGAAGCCGACCGGGCTTCGCTACTGCAACAACGGTGTCGCGCTGAAGTTCATCCCCGCCTGATCGTCGCGAGAAAGTAGGGTCAGAGACGGCTTTTTCTGCAACCGTCAGGACGCGGCAAGTCCCGAAAAGTCGTCTCTGACCCTGGTTCCTGCCCTCCGGCTTCCCGCGGAAGGGCACGCAGTCCCGTCCGCTATAATTTCATGGTTTTGCGTCGCTTCCGCGACGAAACCCGCGCGGACGATCTCCCATGGAACTGGCGAAGACCTTCGAACCCCACGCCATCGAGGCGAAGTGGTACCCGATCTGGGACTCGCGCGGTTATTTCAAGCCTTCGTACGCGCCGGGCGCGCCGCCGTTCTGCATCCAGGTGCCCCCGCCCAATGTGACGGGGACGCTGCACATGGGGCACGCGTTCCAGCTCACGCTGATGGACGTTCTCGTTCGCTGGCACCGAATGCTCGGCGACAACACGCTGTGGCAGCTCGGCACGGATCACGCAGGTATCGCAACGCAGATCGTCGTCGAGAACCAGCTGCGGGCCGAGGGACGCACGCGGCACGATCTCGGCCGCGCGCAATTCATCGAGCGGGTCTGGCGCTGGAAGCAGGAATCCGGTTCGACGATCACGAACCAGATGCGACGGCTGGGACTCTCCGGCGACTGGTCGCGCGAGCGCTTCACGATGGACGAAGGGTTGTCGCGCGCCGTGCTGGAGACTTTCGTCCGGCTCTTCGACGACGGACTCATTTATCGCGGCAAGCGACTCGTCAACTGGGATCCGCAGCTCGGCACCGCGGTGTCCGATCTCGAAGTCGACAACGACGAGGAACAGGGAACGCTGTGGGAGATCCGCTATCCGTTCGCCGGCGCCGGCAACGAGGGCCTGCCCGACGTCGTCGTCGCGACGACGCGGCCCGAAACGATGCTGGGCGACGTTGCCGTTGCCGTCAATCCGGATGACGAACGCTACACGGGCATTGTCGGGAAGCGCCTGACGCTGCCGCTCACCGGCCGGACGATTCCGGTGATCGCGGACAGCTACGTCGACAAGGAGTTCGGGACCGGCTGCGTGAAGATCACGCCGGCGCACGACTTCAACGACTGGCAGGTCGCGCAGCGGCACGGCCTCGAGCCGCTCGGCATCCTGAACCTCGACGCGACCGTCAACGACAACGCGCCGGCGAAGTACCGCGGCCTCGACCGCTACGTCGCGCGCAAGGCGGTGCTCGAGGACCTGCGCGCGCAAGGGCTCCTCGTCAGCGAAAAGCCGCACCGAATGGTCGTGCCGCGCTGCGGGCGCACCGGCGAGGTCGTCGAGCCGATGCTCACCGATCAGTGGTTCGTCGGGATGAAGACGCCAGCGCCGGCAACCCATCCGTTCTGGCCGGGCAAGACGATCCAGGATCTGTGCCTCGCTGCCGTCGGAGAAGGTCTCAAGAGCCCGCGCAGCGGCGCGACGAACAACGTCGAATTCGTGCCCGACCAGTGGCTCGCGACGTACCTGCACTGGATCAACAACATCCAGGACTGGACCATATCGCGGCAGCTCTGGTGGGGACATCGGATCCCGGCGTGGTACGACGAGGCCGGCAACATCTATGTCGCTCGCGACGAGGCCGCGGCGGGCGCGCAGGCCATCGCGAAGCTCGGGCGCGAGCCGGCACGATTCGAACAGGATCCCGACGTTCTCGACACGTGGTTCTCGTCGGCGTTGTGGTGCCACTCGACGCTCGGCTGGCCGGAGGAAACGAGGGAGCTCGAAACGTTTCTTCCCTCGTCGGTGCTCGTCACAGGCTTCGACATCATCTTCTTCTGGGTCGCGCGAATGGTGATGATGACGACTTATTTCACCGGCGAAGTGCCGTTCCGCCACGTGTACATCAATGCGATCGTGCGTGACGAGCACGGCCAGAAGATGTCGAAGTCGAAGGACAACATCCTCGATCCGCTCGATCTGATCGACGGCATCGAGGCGGATGCGCTCGCGACGAAGCGGGCTAGCAATCTGATCGACGTAAGGCAAGCAGAAACGATCGGCAAGCGGACGAAGAAACAGTTCCCCAACGGGATCCCGTCCTTCGGCGCCGACGCGCTGCGCTTCACATTCGCGAGCCTCGCAACCTACGGGCGCACTCTGAACTTCGACCTCAATCGCTGCGACGGCTACCGCAACTTCTGCAACAAGCTCTGGAACGCGACGCGCTTCGTGCTTATGAACGTCGAGGGCAAGGACTGCGGTCTCGATGCGGGGGCGCAGCGTGCGCTGTCGTTCGTCGACCGCTGGCTGGTCGGGCGGCTGCAGCAGGCGAAGCGCGACATCACCGAGAACCTCGCCGTCTATCGGTTCGACCTCGCAGCGAAGGCACTCTACGAATTCGTGTGGGACGAATACTGCGACTGGTATCTCGAATGCGCGAAAGTGCAGCTCGCACTCGCAGATGGTGGCAACGACGCGGCCGCCGCGCGAGGCACGCGCACCGTGCTCGTGCGCGAGCTCGAGGAGACGCTGCGGCTTGCGCACCCGTTCATCCCGTTCATCACCGAGGAGCTGTGGCAGAGCGTTGCCGCGCTTGCGGGAAAATCCGGAGACACGATCTCGCTGCAACCGTTCCCGAAGGCGAACTTCGACATCGTCGACCCCACCGCCGAACGCGAGATGGCGGTCATGAAGGAAGTCGTCGGCGCGTCCCGTGCGTTGCGCAGCGAAATGGGGCTCGGGCCGGCTGAGCGCGTACCCTTGCTCGTCGCCGGAGAGTCGGCGTTGCTCGAGCGCTTTGCACCCTATCTCGTCGCCCTTGCGAAAGTGTCGAAGGTCGACATCGTCGCCGAGCTTCCGCCGACCGACGCGCCGGTGCGCGTCGTCGGTGAGACGAGCCTGATGCTTCACATCGAAGTCGATCCCGTCGCGGAGCGCGAGCGGATCGAGAAGGACATCGCACGCATCGAGGCCGACATTGCGAAGGCGAAGGCGATGCTCGGCAACGACAAGTTCGTAGCCCGCGCGCCGGCGCACGTCGTCGACGAGCATCGTGCGCGCCTCGCAACGTTCGTCACGCAGCTCGAGCAGCTCAAGACGCAGCTCTCGCGTCTTTCGAGCTAGGGCTACGCCGGTGCGCCGCTAGCGTTCGCCAACGTGGCCTTCCGCAGGACGTTTCGCGCACTCAGGCACCGGAACTTCCGGCTGTTCTTCATCGGGCAGGGGCTGTCGCTCATCGGGACCTGGCTGCAACAGGTCGCGATGGGCTGGCTCACGTATCGGTTGTCGGGCTCGGTACTCCTGCTCGGCGTCGTCGCGTTCTGCTCGAACCTCGGTATCGTTCTTTTCGGCACGTTCGCCGGTGTGGTCGCCGACCACGTCTGGCGACGCCCGGCGATCCGCGTCACGCAGTCGCTCGCGCTGTTGCAGGCGCTGGTACTCGCGGCGCTCACCTGGACCGGTCATATCGAGGTCTGGCACCTGATCGCGCTGGCGCTGTTCCTCGGATTTGTCCAGGCGCTCGACATCCCGCTGCGGCAGTCGCTCTGGGTCCACCTGGTCGAGGATCGCGCCGATCTGCCCAACGCGATCGCGCTCAATTCGTTCCTCGTCAACACCGCGCGCGTCGTCGGCCCGGCGCTTGCCGGCGTGCTGCTCGGTTTCGTTAGCGAGGCTCTCTGCTTCGCGCTCAATGCGCTTTCTTTCGTCGCGGTGATCGTCGCGATCGGAAGGATGAGCTGGGCGAACGAGCCGCCGCCCGCGGCGTGGCAAGGCGGCTTCTGGAAGAGCTGGGTCGAGGGTTATCGGTTCGTCTCGGGGTTCGCACCCGCGCGCGCGTTGCTATTGCTGGTCGGCGTGCTCGCATGGACGGTGAGCCCGTATTCGTCCCTGATGCCTGCGTACGCGAAGGATGTCCTGGGCGGGGGCCCGCAGACGCTCGGTTTGCTGCTGTCGGCGGCGGGCGCCGGCGCGCTCGTCTCGACGCTGTATCTCGCGCGACGCCCGACCGTCCGTGGCCTGTTTCGTGTGATCGCGATCGCGGGGCTCACATGCGGGCTCGCGCTCGCTGCGTTCGCGTACCTTACGTACACGCCGCTCGCCGCATTCCTGATGATATTCGTTGGCGGGGGCGTGATCCTCGCCGCAGCTTCGGTCAGCACGATCCTGCAGACGATCGTCGCCGACCGCTTGCGCGGCCGCGTGGCCGGGTTCTACTCGCTCGCGTTCATCGGGATGGCGCCGCTCGGCAGCATTGCGGCCGGCGCGCTTGCCAACCGACTCGGCGTCCAGGCCACATTCGCTGCGAACGGGCTCGCTGCCGCTGCGGCAGCGCTCATCTTCTGGCGTGCGTTGCCGACGCTGCGCGTCCACATGCGACCGACTTACGTAAAGCTGGGCATCATTTCCAGCGATACGTGATTCGCCGGACGAGAGACGGCACCGCACGCCGGCGGACCCATCACGCTTCGCCGATAACGCAGCCGGTTACCTCCTCGCGATCGTGGTAGAGCTGACGCAGCGCGAAGCGATGGCGCACGCGCGAGCGCTCGAGGCCCGAGCCGATGATCGCGGCGCAGCGCTCCACTTCGTCGTAGCGCTTCTTCATCGGGAGCTTCAGATTGAATATCGCGTGCCGCGCATGACCCTCGCCGATCCAGCGTGCGACGAGCGTCGCGATGCGCGCGGGCTGCTCGGCGATGTCGCAGGTCATCCAGTCGACGGGGCGCTTCGGCAGGTACTTGAGCCCGTCGGCGCGCAGGTGCGTGACCAGTGGATCGTCGCGAACGCCGCCTTTTAGCGGGCCGTTGTCGACGGCGGTCACGCGCAAGCCGTGGTAGGCGAGTTGCCACGTCCAGCCGCCGGGCGCCGCGCCGAGATCGACGGCGCGCATGCCCGCGCGCAACAGAGCGGCCTCGCGATCGCCGACGAACGTGACGATCGCCTCCGCGAGCTTGAGCGTCGAGCGCGATGGCGCTGCACCGGGCATTCGCAACCGCGGAATGCCCATCGGCCAGCGGCTTGCCCAGGGCGAGACGCTGGCACCCACATAAGCATGCGCGCCGTCCACGAGGAAGACGTGCACATTCGAAGCGCAGGCGCGCGCTGAGCTCGCGTCATTGTCTGCGTTGACGTCGACGAGCATTCCGCGATCGCGGAGGCTCGCCGCGAGCGGTGATTCCAGTGCGCGCGCGAGCCCCGACAACGCCTTGCCTTCGTTGGTATCCGGCATCTCGATTCGCAGCGACGCATAGGAGCGTTTATGTTTGCCGCGATCGGGGAGTCCGGGGAGGGGCATCTCGCTCGAGAATGCTTCGATCAGCGCGACGAGCGGCGTGACGCGATCGGGCCGTCCGCGCGCTGCGGCGGCATCGAGCAGCGAGTGCGGTCCGGTGCCGACGAACAGCGTTCGAGCGAAGATGGGCGGCAGTTTCTCGTGCGCACGTTGCCAGCGCGATGGCGCGAAGTCGCGCACGCTCATCGCGACAAAACCCCGACCGACGGTCGCATCGACATCGACATCGACATCGCATCGCGCCATCGCGGCGAGACGGCGAAGATCGGTTGCCACCTCGGGTTCGAACCCGGCGCGGCATTGCGCGACGATCGCTGCGACGAGCCGACTGGAGTCGGTCAAGGCGGCGACGCCGACTTAAGGCGAGTGCGGCGTCCCTTCTTCCGCGGCGTCAAACCTTTTCGGTGGCATGGCGTTTCTTGAGGAGCGCGGGAACGGGACGTCCATGCCCGAAGCCGGGGCGCTTGGGCAGCGCTGGAACTCGCGTGAGCGCTGAGGGT
>DASSGI010000239.1:0-2859 GCA_035857655.1 Casimicrobiaceae bacterium
TAACATAGCGGACCGCACGCCTATTCCTCGCGCATTTTGATCCTTAGCGGAGTCGACGATGAGCGCCGAGCTGCGCCAGAGCTACGACGAGTTTCCGTACGTCAGCTTCCCGTTCCCGCAGTCGCACCCCGATCGCCTCGCAACGATCGGCTGGCTGTTCGGGATGGAGCCCGCTCGCGTCGAAGCCTGCCGCGTCCTCGAAGTCGGGTGCGCCTCCGGCGGCAACCTCATCCCGATGGCCGCGAGCCTGCCCGATTCGCAATTCATCGGCGTCGACTTCTCCCCGGTGCAGATCGAACGCGGCGCCGCCGACGTGAAAGCGTTGCGCCTGCAGAACGTCGAGCTCCTCGCGATGGACATCATGGACTTCTCTGAGGCGCAAGGCGAGTTCGACTACATCATCGCGCACGGCGTCTATTCGTGGGTGCCGAACGCCGTGCAGGAGCGACTGCTCGAGATCTGCGCGCGCCAGCTCAAGCCCTCGGGCATAGCGTACGTGAGCTACAACACGCTGCCCGGATGGCGGATGCGCAGTGTCGTGCGCGATGCGATGACCTATCACACGCGTGGCATTGCGGAGCCGGCGAAGCGGGTCGCGCAGGCGCGCGCGGTACTCGAGTTTCTCGCCGAAACGGTGAAGGACGACACGTCGGCGTACGGCATCGCGCTACGCACCGAGGCCGACCACCTGCGCAAGCAGGCCGATTACTACATCCTCCACGATCATCTGGAGGAGGTGAACGAGCCGCTGTATTTCCACCAGTTCATCGAGCGCGCAGCGCGGCACGGCCTCGGATACCTCGGCGAAGCGAACTTCGTGACGATGCTCGGCGGCGGTTTCTCGCAACGCGTGAACGAAACGCTCGCCCGTGTCGCGCCCGAGATCCTGAAGCGCGAGCAATTCATCGACTTTCTGCGCGCAAGGACGTTTCGCGAAACGCTGCTCGTCCACCGAGGCGTGCAGCTCAACCGGAAGATTTCGCCGGACCGGGTCATGGCGCTGCGCATCGCATCGCGAGCGAAGCCGGTGCGCGCGCAGCCGGATCTTCATTCGCACACGGTCGAGGAGTTCGAGTCGCCCGACGGAAAGGTGAGCACCGCCAACCGCTTGACGAAGGCGGCGCTGCTCACGCTCGCCGAGTGCTGGCCTGTCTCGATGGGCTTCAACGAGCTCGACGCTGCGGCGCGCGTGCGCGCGGGCCTTCCGGGTCCGTCCAGTCTCGATCAGCGCGGACGCCTCGCGTCGGAAATCCTGCAATGCTTCGCTGCGGGAGTGCTCGAGCTTCACTACGCGAGATCGCCGTTCGTCGCCGTGGCCGGCGAGCGTCCCGAGGGAAGCGCGCTCGCGCGGCTGCAGGCGCAGCGCGGCAATCCGGCGACGACGCTTCGCCACGAGCACGGCACGTTCCACGGCGACACGCTGCGGCTCTTCCTCATGCTCGACGGCACGCGCACGCGTTTCGAGATCGCTGCGCTGATGTGGCCCGGTGCGCCGGAGAGCAACACGCTCCCCGAGCTCGACGCCGCGCTGAATCACCTGGCGCGCCTCGCGCTGATGGTCAAGTGAACGGGTCCGCGCGAGCGCGGCCGATGGTCAACTGGATGATCCTCACGCGTGCGCACCGTCCGGGCGAGGGCAGGCGGATTCCGGTGTAACCTAACGGCAGCGAGCGGCGACGCGGATAGTCGCGCGTCGCAACCTGCCCGCGCCGGCTTACCGGACACTTGCCTCGAGGAATCGATCGTGAAAGACCGCCTGACGATAGCCGCCTGTCTCCCCGTCGATCGCGAACGCGCGACGCTCGTCGCTCGCGTCTTCGTGCCGGAGCACGGCGGACCGTCACCGGCACTCGTCCGCGACGATGCGGTGTTCGACATCTCGGGCGTCGCGCCGACGGTGCAGGGCTTGCTCGAGCTCGACGATCCGGTTGCTGCACTTCGTTCGGTGCGCTCGCTGCCGCGGATCGGCGCTGTCGCCGACATCCTCCGCAACTCGTCAGAACGCGAGTGCGACAGCTCGAAGCCCTGGCTTCTCGCCCCGTGCGACCTGCAGGCGATCAAAGCGAGCGGCGTGACGTTCGTGTCGAGCATGCTCGAGCGCGTGATCGAGGAACAGGCGCGCGGCGACCCCGCGAAAGCCGAAGCGGTGCGCAAGGCGATCGTCGCCGTGATCGGCGACAACCTGTCGGCGGTGAAGCCGGGCTCGGCGGAGGCCGCGCGCCTGAAGGACGTGCTGATCGCGCAGCACGCGTGGTCGCAATACCTCGAGGTCGGCATCGGACCGGACGCCGAGATCTTCACGAAGGCGCAACCGATGTCGGCGATCGGCATCGGCGGCGACATCGGCCTTCATCCGAAGTCCGAATGGAACAATCCGGAGCCCGAGATCGTCCTCGTCGTCAACAGCCGCGGGCACACGGCGGGCGCGACGCTCGGTAACGACGTGAATTTGCGCGACTTCGAAGGACGCAGCGCGCTGCTGCTCGGCAAGGCGAAGGACAACAACGCGTCCTGCGCGATCGGGCCGTTCATCCGGCTCTTCGACGCGCACTTCGGCATCGACGACGTGCGGCGTTGCGAGCTTTCGATGCGCGTCGACGGACCCGACGGGTTCGTGCTCGACGGCGCGAGCTCGATGGCGAAGATCAGCCGCGACCCGCTCGATCTCGTCACGCATGCGATCGGGCCCAACCATCAGTATCCCGACGGCCTCGTGCTCTTCCTCGGAACGATGTTCGCGCCCACGAAGGATCGGCGTGCACCCGGCGAAGGCTTCACGCATGAGATCGGCGATATCGTCACCGTGACGACGCCCGCGCTCGGCGCGCTGGTGAATCGCGTCGACCGCTCCGACCGCAT
>DASSGI010000240.1:0-7562 GCA_035857655.1 Casimicrobiaceae bacterium
GTCGTCATCCTCGTGTTCGTGCCGGCCGGTGCGTGGACACTCCGGACTCGCTCGCTGCGCAGCGTTTGGCGGAATCTTCCCTGGCTGAGCGGATCGTTGCTCGCGCTCGCGCTGGCCGGCGCCTGGTATTGGGCTGCGGAACGGGCATCGCCAGGCTTCCTCGAGTACTTTCTCGTCGGCGAGCACTGGAAGCGCTTTGTCGAACCCGGCTGGACGGGCGATCGGTATGGTCGAGCGCACATCTATCCGCACGGCACGATCTGGCCGCTCTCGATCGCCGCCGCGCTCCCGTGGTCCGTTGTCGCGCTCGCTTTGCTCGCGCGCGCCGCACGGGCTCGACGCGGATGGCGTGCGTTCGCCGCCGATCCATGGCGTATCTACTTCGCGTTGTGGGCGATAACGCCGATGGTGTTTTTCACGCCGGCGGGCAACATCCTGATCACCTACGTGCTACCGGGCCTGCCGGCGTTCGTGCTTCTGATCGGCGAAGCATGGCAACCGGAGGGCGGTGCGCCCGATAACTCGAAGGCGCTCGCGCCGATCCGAAGCGCCGTGATCCGGATGATCGCGGCGGGCGCCGTGTTGCCGATCGTCTTCGCGCTGGGCGTTGTCGCGCTCCGCGGAAACCTCGAGGTGGAGCGCTCGCAGAAGGCGCTGGTGCGAGCGTACCAATCCTTGCGCCCCGCTGCCGACTCGCGCCTCGTCTACTTTCTCGAGCGCCCCGAATCGGCGCAGTTCTACACGCGGGGCCGCTCGCTGAAAGTGCTCGACTGGCCGGCTTTCCACGCGCTCCTCGAGGAGGCGCCGAACGACGTCTTCGCGGTGCGCGAGCGCGAGATGGGCGGCATGCCGCCGGGCGATCGGCAACGCCTCTCGCCGATCGGAAGATACGGCGACTACTTGCTGTTCCGCGAAATTCGCCGCTAGCGCCGGCCGCGATCGGCGCGAGCGAGCGCCGGCGAAATCCGGCTTACTGCCGGTTCGTGAGAGCAGCGATCCGCGCTTCGATCGGCGGGTGCGTCGAGAAGAGCGCCATCACGCCGCCCTTGTCGGTGATGCCGAATCCGCTCATCGACTGCGGAAGCTCGCCGGGCGCGATCCCGCCCAGGCGGCGCAGCGCATTGACCATCGGCGTCGGCGTGCCCAGGTACTGCGCCGATCCCGCGTCGGCCCGGAACTCGCGTCGGCGCGAGAAGTACGCGACGATCATCGACGCCAATATCCCGAGCACGATCTGCGCGACGATCACGGTGATGAAGTAGCCCGGACCCTGGCCGCGCTCCGTCCGGAAGACGGTTCTGTCGACGATGCTGCCGATGATGCGCGCAAAGAACACGACGAACGTGTTGACGACGCCCTGGATCAGCGTGAGCGTGACCATGTCGCCGTTCGCGACGTGCGCGATCTCGTGCCCGAGCACCGCCCTGACTTCCTCCTTGTTCATCGACTGCAGCAATCCGGTCGACACGGCGACGAGCGCGGAATTCCGGAACGCGCCGGTCGCGAACGCGTTCGCGTCGCCTTCGTAGATCGCGACCTCGGGCATCCCGATGCCGGCCGTCGTCGCGAGCTGGCGAACGGTTTCCTGGAGCCAAGCCTCGTGCTCGTTTTGCGGGGTTTCGATGACGTGCGCGCCGGTCGACCACTTGGCCATCGGCTTCGACATCAGCAACGAGATGATCGCGCCGGTGAACCCGACCACGAACGAAAACGCGAGGAGCTGCCCATAGGCGATGCCGGACTGCGCGACGGCCCGGTCGAGCCCAAGGACCTTGAGCACGACCGACAGCACGAGGACGACGGCGAGGTTGGTCGCGAGAAAGAGAACGATGCGTTTCATGCGCGGGCCCTCCGGAGGCGTGGCGGCGGACGCGATTCTAGCGTGCCGCCCCCGAACGTGGGGTCAATCCGGAGCTTTTCCAGAGGCGCTTGCCGCCTCGCGCCGCTCAGCGCTGCGCCCAGGAATCCCTGAGCGTCACCGTGCGGTTGAACGCGGGGCTGCCCGGCGCATGGTCCCTCAGGTCCGAGACGAAGTAGCCGTGCCGCTCGAATTGAAAGGAGACCTCGGGCCCGACCTGGGTCAGCGCGGGCTCGACGTACGCCGTCACGATGCGTTTGGATTCGGGATTGAGGTCGTCGCGCCAGTCGCGCTCGACGGGTTCGCCGTCGGCATCCTCGTCGTCGCCTGCGACGACCGTCGCGTGACCGGAGATCTCCCCACCGCCATTGTCGGCGCGTGCGCCGGTCGGGTTGCGCGCGCCGGGAAACGGAACCGCAAACAAACGATCGTAGAGGCGCACCTCGGCGAGCATCGCGTGCGCAGCGGACAGCCAGTGAATGTTGCCCTTCACCTTGCGCGCGTCGGCCCCGGCTGTGCCGCTGCGCGTGGCCGGGTCGTATGTGCAGTGAACCGTGGTGACGTTGCCGTCGGCATCCTTTTCGGCTCCCACGCAGCGGACGATATATGCGTAGCGAAGCCGGACCTCCGCTCCGGGCGCGAGTCGAAAGTAACCCTTCGGCGGATCTTCCTCGTAGTCGTCGCGCTCGATCCAGAGCTCGCGCGTGAACGGCAGCGCGCGCTTGTCCCACTCCGGACGCTGCGGATGGTTCGGCGCGAAGCAGGTTTCGCTCTGCCCCTCGGGGTAGTTGTCGATCACGAGGCGAATGGGATCGAGCACCGCGATGCGGCGCGGCGCCCGCGCGTTGAGGTCATCGCGCATGCAGTCCTCGAGCACGCTCATGTCGATCCACGAATCGGCCTTCGAGACGCCGATGCGCTCGGCGAAAAGACGAAAACCTTCCGGCGTCAACCCGCGGCGCCGCGCCCCGACGAGCGTCGGCATTCTGGGATCGTCCCAGCCGTCGACATGACGCTCGTCGACGAGCGCGATCAGCTTGCGCTTCGACAGCATCACGTACGTCAGATTGAGCCGTGCGAATTCGTGCTGCTGCGGCAGCGGCCGGTCCAGCTGCCCGCCTTCGGCGAGCCGGGCGAGCACCCAATCGTAGAGCGGGCGGTGATCCTGGAACTCGAGCGTGCAGATCGAATGCGTGATCCGCTCGAGAGCATCGGAGATGCAGTGCGTGTAGTCGTAGAGCGGATAGATGCACCACATGTCGCCGGTGCGATGATGCGAAGCGTGTCGGATCCGGTAGATCGTCGGATCGCGCATGTTGATGTTGGGGCTCGCCATGTCGATCTTGAGCCGCAGCACGTGCGCGCCGTCGGGGAACTCGCCCGCTTTCATCCTGCGGAAGAGGTCGAGGTTCTCGGCGATGCTGCGGTTGCGGTATATGCTCGGCTGCCCGGCTTCGGTCAGCGTGCCGCGCAGCGCACGCATCTCCTCCGGCGTCGAGCTGTCCACGTAGGCGAGGCCCTGGCCGATGAACCATTCGGCGAACTCGTACAGACGGTCGTAGTAGTCGGACGCGTGATAGCGCAGGGCGCCCCAGTCGTAGCCGAGCCAGCGCACCGACTCCGCGATCCCATCCTCGAACTCGACGTCCTCCTTCACGGGATTCGTGTCGTCGTAGCGCAGATGACATTGCCCGTGGTTCTCTGCCGCGAGTCCGAAATTCAGGATGATCGACTTCGCGTGGCCGTAGTGCAGATAGCCGTTCGGCTCGGGCGGAAACCGCGTGACGACCCGTCCCCCGTATTTGCCCGTGCGGTTATCCTCGGCGATGATGGCGCGGAGGAAATTCGATGCCGGAGCGGCCGCTCCCGCCGTTCGCTGCGACGTTTCACCGCGCGCAGAGGCCGCGGCCGCCTCGCCGGCCAGTTGCTTTTCTTTCCGCGGTGCAACACTCATTGCTTTTTGTTCATGAACAATTTACACGCATTCGGCATTCTAACCGCCTGCCTCCGAGCGATGAGTGACCGCGCTGCCCATGGAGCAGCGTCGATGGCCGGAAACCCGCGCCAGATAAGGCTCTGCGAGGAGGTGTAACATCGGCATCCGGTCCGTTGTCCACAAATCCTGTGGATAAAAGTGTGCGTATCTTGTAAATTCGGTAGCTAAGTAACGCCCAGGCAGGGAAATTCGTTGTCATGCCCGATTTCTCGCCTCGAATTCCTCCTATGGTATCAGGTAGTTGCAAAAAGTCCCCGGCTGTCGAAAACCACATTTGCGGTGTAAATTCTTACAGTCGGATGACAGACTTTCGATCTAATCCGAAATATTCTTGACCTGGACAAACTCCGCTTGGCACGTGTTTTGTCAAACCGGCTGGGCTTGATCGACCGATGACTTTTCCGCAGCGCCCGCTCCCCGGGCTCGGCGAAGCGAGCTCCGAACTCGCGTCGCGGGCGCGATCCGGGGCGGTCGTCCCCGTTTCGCTCTTGGTCGGATCGGCGCGGCTTCTGCTCGAGCGCCAGCTAGGCCTGATGTGGGTGTCCGGGGAGATCTCGAACTTCACTCGCGCGGCGTCGGGACATTGCTATTTCAACCTGAAGGACGCGGACGCACAGGCGCGCTGCGTGTTGTTCCGCTCGAAGGCGCAACTTGCCGGGGTTGCGCTGAGGGATGGCCTGTCCGTCGAAGTTCGCGCAGTACCGTCGATCTTCGAGCCGCGCGGCGAGTTCCAGCTCAACGTGGAAACGGTCCGGCTCGCGGGCGTCGGCGCACTCTACGAGAAGTTCGAGCGGCTGAAAGCGCGGCTCGCTGCGGAAGGATGGTTCGCCGAGGCGCGGAAGAGACCGTTGCCGGAATTCCCGCGCGCAATCGGCGTCGTCACATCGCCGCGCGCCGCGGCGCTGCGCGACGTGGTCACCACGCTGGCGCGCCGCTGGCCGGCGCTCTCTGTGGTCGTGTATCCCGCCGCCGTGCAGGGCACGGGCGCCGCGTCCGAAATCGCACGGGCGATCGCAGCCGCGAATGCGCACGCCCGGGTCGACGTGCTCATCGTCGCGCGCGGCGGCGGCTCGATCGAAGACCTGTGGGCATTCAACGAGGAGATCGTCGCGCGCGCGGTGTTCGAGTCCGCGATTCCAATCGTGTCCGGTGTCGGGCACGAGACCGACTTCACGATCTGCGACTTCGTCGCCGACGTTCGCGCACCCACGCCCACCGGCGCGGCGACATTGGCGACGCCCGACGGCCGCGCAGTCTCCGGAGCGCTCGCCGCGCTGTCGACCCGTTTCCGCCGCGCCGGAATGCGGGCGCTCGAGACACGGATTCAGCGCACCGACAACCTCGCCCGCAGACTGATCCATCCCGCGGCACGGCTCGCGCAGCAACGCCGCGACATGGTGAATCTCGCCGCGCGGCTCGCGCGTGCGTGGCGCAGCGAGTTGAATGCGGCGCGCCAGCGCATCGACGGTGGCCGCGGACGTGTGCTGTGGCTCATCCGCCGGCAACTTCCGCAGAGGGTTCGCGTCGCTTCGCTGGGTGACGGCCTCCGGCGCGGCGCGGCCGCCCGCGTCGAGCGTTCGCGCGCGCGTGTTGCGACGCTCGAGCAGAATCTCGCGCATCTCAACCCGCGCGAAGTTCTCGCCCGCGGCTACGCAATCGTCGCGAAGAGCGACGGCTCGATCGTCGACGACGCGGCACGGCTGTCGATCGGCGACGCCGTCGCGCTCGCGTTTGCACGCGGAAGCGCCGAGGCGACGATCACGCGGCCGAAAGTAGGGTCAGAGACGACTTTTGTCGAACCACAGCGCGAGTCGGGTCCGAGGGCGAAAAATGCCTGAAAGTAGGTCAGAGACGATTTTTGCTCTGACCCGATCCATCAGCGAATCGGGAAAAGTCGTCTCTGACCCTACTTTCAGGCCTCGTCCGGATCAGGATCGTCGACCGGCGCCGCCTGCCGCGAGCGAGCTGGCGCCTTTGCCCCGGCCTGCGCGGCAATTTTCGGCGTCACTGTGGTCACATCGGCGTTTTGCGCGCGATGGCGCAGCGCATGATCCATCAGCACGATCGCGAGCATCGCTTCGGCGATCGGTGTCGCGCGAATCCCGACGCACGGATCGTGGCGGCCGTGCGTGTTGACGATCACCGCGCGGCCCGCCTTGTCGATCGAGCGGCGATCGAGGCGGATCGACGACGTCGGCTTGACGGCGATCGTCACCACGATGTCCTGTCCCGTCGAGATCCCGCCGAGAATTCCGCCGGCATTGTTCGAAAGAAAACCCTCGGGCGTCATTTCGTCGGAATGCTCGCTGCCCTTCTGCGTGACGGCGGCGAACCCGGCGCCGATCTCGACGCCCTTGACCGCGTTGATCCCCATCATCGCCTGTGCGAGGTCCGCGTCGAGCCGCCCGTAGACGGGCTCGCCCCAGCCTACCGGCACGCCGCTCGCGACGACGGTGATCTTCGCGCCGCAGGAGTCGCCTGACTTGCGCAGCGTGTCCATGAATGCTTCCAGTTCGGGAACGATGCTCGCGTTCGCGACGAAAAACGGATTCGCATCGACGTGCGCCCAGTCTTCAAAGGGGATCTGCTTCGGGCCGAGCTGAACGAGCTGCCCGCGAATCCCGACGCCGAAATGCTCGGCGAGCCACTTGCGTGCGATCGCGCCGGCCGCCACGCGCACCGCGGTCTCCCGCGCCGAGGCGCGCCCGCCGCCGCGGTAATCGCGGATTCCGTACTTCTGCCAATAAGCGTAATCGGCGTGCCCGGGGCGAAATGTCTCGGCAATCGCCGCATAGTCCTTGCTTCGTGCATCCTCGTTGCGAATCAGGAGCGCGATCGGCGTGCCCGTGGTCCGACCTTCGAACACGCCGGAGAGGATCTCAACAGCATCGCTCTCGCGGCGCTGCGTCACATGCCTCGAAGTGCCGGGCTTGCGCCGATCGAGGTCGCGCTGGATGTCGGACGCGTCGAGGGCAAGTCCCGGCGGACAGCCGTCGACGACACAACCGATCGCCGGCCCGTGCGACTCTCCGAACGATGTGACGCAGTAGAGCGTGCCGAGCGTATTGCCGGACATTGAGGCACCGCGGTCTTGGTTCCGGAGCGGCCGGAAGGCGATTCGAGTTTAGCACCTATGCGTCGTCGCTTCGTGCCCCTTCCGGCGCCGCCGGCGGCAGCGGCGACAGGAACCCGATGACGAGCAGCAGCACGCCGACGCCAAGAAAAGCGACGACGCGCGGCAGCCCCGAGAGCGCGCTCAGATCGACGACGAAGAGCTTGACGACGACCGCCGCGAGGAGCGCGGCGCCGAGCATCCACAGCGGCCGAAGGCTGCGCTTCGTGGCGGTATACATCAGCGCGAGCGCTGTCACAGTCCACGTGAGCGTCAACGCGGCCTGCAAGGGCTTCGATCCAAGCAGCGCGGAGAAGCGCCACGGCACGTGACCCCAATGGTGCGCGGCGCGAATCACGACGCCGTTGAGCGCGACGAAAACGCCGGCACCGATCCAGCGGTACATCGCGCGCTCGGGTATTCCTGCGAAGCGCCGTGCCCACAGGACGAGTGCGACAAGCGCGAGCGTGAGCGTCATGTCGAGCGGGTTCGCGACGGGAACGTACGGCAACGGCGACGGGTCGCCCGGCGACACCGCGTTGACGACGAAGAACCAGACGGCGAGCAATCCGGCGATCGGGCCGCCCGCTCCGATC
>DASSGI010000241.1:0-7900 GCA_035857655.1 Casimicrobiaceae bacterium
AGCGGTCTCACCGAGCCCGAGGCGATCCACGACTGGTGTCTCACGCTTGGCGCGAAGACCGTCACATTGAAGATCGGCCCCGACGGCGTGATCACCGGCGACGCCGCGAAGCGCCAGCGAATCGCCGGCAACAGCGTCGACTGTGTCGATGCAACCGGCGCGGGCGACTGTTTCGACGGCGCGTTCGTCGCGCGCCTTGCGGCCGGCGACTCGATCTTCGAGGCCGCGCGCTACGCGAACGCCGCTGCGGCGTTGACGACGACGGGCTATACGGCGATCGCGCCGATTCCGCGCCCGGCAGCAGTTCGGGAATTGCTGGCCCGCGTCGGCTGAAACTTACGCCCGAGCGCGAGCTGACGAAGGCATCGCTCGATTGCGACTCACCTTGCCGCGAGCGCCGGGAGACGCTCCCGATTCTCGCGTGCGACGTGAGCGTGCAGCTTCATTCGCGTCACGATCGCGTAGGCGACTCGGCTTCCAATGCCACGACGGATCGCAGAGATCGCCTGCGCGGCAAACCACGATTTAATCGGTTTCATGCGGGTTCCCTTTCGCTGTTCGTCCGGAGCGAGCGCATTCCTGAATCGCGCTAGTGCATCACCGGAGCGAGCGCCTTGGCGATGCGAGCGCCCTGGGCTTCGGTGATCAGGCCGCCGAGAGCCTTTTCGAAGCGCGGCTCCTGGACGCCGGAGACGATGTACTGCCAACGGTACGCGGCCAGGATGCCGGCATGGATGCGGTCGGCCTCGCTCTGCGCCGGCGTCCTTCCGCAAATCTCCAGGAAGTAGTCGGCGTCGGCGCGGGCCTGGAGCTGCACCAGGCCATCGACTGCGCCTACGAGCTCGATCAGGTCGGTGACTGCGCGATCGCGCTCTTCGGGCGAAAGCTTCGCGTCGACGCGCTGCCATTCGAGCTCGTCGATGATCGCGTGCTGCGATTCCTCGCGCCAGTGATGGAGGAAGACGTCGTTCCACAGCGTGGACGTGTTCGGATCCGCGCGGACGCTCTCGCGATAGTGCGCGAGCACGAAGAGCTCGATGTGGCAGGTCAGCGCCAGCACCGCCCACGTCGACTTGCTGAGCACCGCTTGCGCGACTGCGTTGGGCTCCGGGACGAACGAATAGCCGTCCGGCATCCCCGTTGCGCACATGCGTTCGACGCGGCGAAACAGCTCCTGGTGCTTGAGTTCCTCGTCGGCGAAGCGCACGAGCGCTTCCAGCGCGTTCTGGTCGCCGAGCGTATGGTCACCGCTGACCTCGAGCACCTTCGCCGCGATGAAACGTTCGACGAGGCCGAACATGTTCGCGTAGGTGCGGCCCTGGATCTGGCTCAACAGCCGCTGCTCGTCTGCCGTCAGGAAGTCGAGACGATCGACCTTCGACAGCCCGTCGGGCAGGAATTTCTTGGTGAAGTCGAACGTGCGCCCGCGAATCACGTCGCGATCGATGTCGAAGCGGACGCGCTTGGACGTCGCGACAGCCTTGGCATAGCGTTCGGTGCTTGGTGTGATCTCCCCGATCTGCAGTTGCATGGTTTTCTCCTCGTCAATGGATCGCGTCTAGATGTGATCGCCTATCCGATGGCGAGCAGTCTATGGGGCGATTGCAGCAGGACGATTTCGGCGTGCCCGTAGATTTGCTTCGTTTGTTTCAGCGTTCGCGGCGGTACACTTTGCGCTAAAGGAGGCACGGGTCGTCATGTCTTCGCCATTCGTTCCGGCGTCCGTCGCCGTCCTCGGCGCAGGCGCGGTCGGCAGCTACTACGGAGCGAAGCTCGCTCGCTCCGGCATCGATGTCACGCTCGTCGCCCGACCCGTTCACGTCGCCGCGATCGAGCGCGATGGTCTTCGCGTCGTCGAGGGCGGCGAAGAATGGCGTGCCGATGTCCGCGCGACAACCAACGTCGGAGCCGTATCAAGCGCCGATGTCGTACTGGTGACCGTCAAGTCACCCGACACGACGGCGTCGGCCTCTGCGCTCGCGCGCTTTGCGCCGCCGAGCGCGCGCATCGTCAGCCTGCAGAACGGCGTCGACAACGCCGAACGGATCGGGGCGGCGCTCGCTAATCCGGTCTACGCGTGCGTCGTCTACGTCGGCGTGCAGATGGACGGACCGGGCCGCGTGCGCCACACCGGGCGCGGCGATCTCGTGATCGGCGTGCCGCGCGCATTCGCGGCGCGCGGCGACAGCGAGGGTGATCTGCGCGCTATCGCTGCGATGTTCGAGTCCGCCGGCATCCCCTGCCCGATCGATGCCGACGTCGAGGCAGCGCTATGGACGAAGCTCACGCTCAATTGCGCGTTCAATGCGGTCTCGGCGCTTGGCAACTCGCCTTATGGGAGGATGGTGGCGAGTCCATCGATTCGAGGCGTGATGGAAGCGGTCGTCCGTGAAGCCGTCGCCGTCGCGCGCGCAGCGGGAGCTCGCCTCGACGCCGATGGTCTCGTCGCGGCAACCTGGAAGCTCGCGGCTGCGATGCCGGACCAATACTCGTCGACGGCGCAGGACGTCCAACGCGGCAAGGCAACGGAGATCGACGCGCTGAACGGCTTCGTCGCATGGCGAGGCGCCGCGCTCGGCGTCGACGCGCCGGTGAATCGAACGTTGCATGCGCTGGTCAAGCTCCGCGAGCAGGCGGCACAGTCGACAGGTCGGCCATCCAAGTGAGCGTCTACCAGCGATGAAAGCCGCCGTACTCGAATCGCTCGGCCTCGACAACCTGTCCGTCAAGGATGTCGCCGAGCCTCGACCGGGACCGCACGACGTGCTGCTGCGAATGCGCGCCGCGTCGCTCAACTTTCGCGATCTGGTCGTGATCGAGGGCGGCTACGCCTCGCAGCAGAAGCGCAGCGATCTGATTCTCCTGTCCGACGGCGCAGGCGAGGTCGTGGCGGTCGGCGATGCGGTCCGCCAGTTCAAGACAGGCGATCGAGTCCTCGGCTGCTTCTTTCAGAGCTGGGACGACGGGCCGCCAACGGCCGAGCGGTTGCGCAGCGGTCTGGGGGGACTGCTCGATGGCGTCGCGTGCGAATACCGCGCGCTGCCAGCATGCGGCGTGATGCGTTTGCCGGACTACCTCACGTGGACCGAAGCCGCGAGCCTTCCTTGTGCGGCGTTGACGGCGTGGAGCGCGGTCGTCGGCGAGACGGCTACCAAGCCGCGAGACGTCGTCGTCACGCAGGGCACCGGCGGCGTCTCGCTGTTCGCGCTGCAATTCGCCGTCGCGTGCGGCGCGCGCGTGATCGCGACGTCGTCATCGGATGCGAAGCTCGCGCGACTGGCCGAGCTCGGCGCCAACGAGCGCATCAACTATCGCCAGGTCGTCGAATGGGGCCGCGATGTCGTCGAGCGAACCGCCGGGAGGGGCGCCGATCTCGTCGTCGAAGTGGGCGGCGCGCAAAGCCTCACGCAGTCGCTGCGCGCGGTGCGCGTCGGCGGCGCAATCGCGCTGATCGGCGTCCTGTCCGGCGGGCGCGCCGAATTGAACCTCGGGCCGGTCGTCACGCGCCACGTTCGCATGCTCGGTGTCACCGTGGGAAGCCGTGCTCGTCTCGCCGAGATGATCGGCGCGATGAACGCGAAGCAGATCCGGCCGGTCGTCGATCGCGTTTTCCCGCTCGCCGAGATCAGGGAGGCGCTCCTCTACCTGAAAGCCGGCAAGCACTTCGGCAAGGTGTGCATCGAGATCTGACGCGTCGGAAGCTGCCGACAGGAGCGGGCGCCGGCAGTTCATTGTCAGATCGATCGGATTGGAGTAATAATCGCCGCAGGAGATGGCATTCCTCCCCTAACCGCCGAAGTCCGGCTGATGATGCCTACGCACGAACCGGAACGGGGTTGCGTAGGACGTTCGCAGCGCCTGTCCGGGTTGTCACCTCGAAGGACAGGACGCAATGAAGATACCCAGACTTGCTCCGATCGGCGCCTGCGCTGAGCGCGCTGCCGTGCGCGCAGCGTCACCGGCGGTCCGCGCGGGGTCGTTCGCGCCGCTCGACGATGCATGATCTTGGCTGGAGGTTCGATGCACGGTTTCCAATTGACGTTCTTCACCCAACAGGATCGCCAGCACCGCGGCAAGACGCTTGCCCATTGGCTGATCGAGGAAGCCCGCACGATGGGCATCGGCGGCGCGACGCTCGTCCCGGCGAGCGAAGGCTTCGGTCGCCACCGGCGCATCCACGCGGCACGCTTCATCGAGCTTGCCGATACGCCGGTGGAAGTCGTCATGGCGGTGACGACCGAAGAAGGCGATCGATTGTTCGCCCAGCTTGAGGCGGAAGAAGTCGAGCTCTTCTATATCAAGACGCCGATCGAATTCGGCATGACCGGCGGGGAGGTTGCGTGATGAAGCCGAGCTCGCAGCAGGCCGGCGTGATCGTCGGGTATCAGCTCACGTTCTTCACCCAACAGGACCATCGCCATCACGGAAAGTCACTCGCGCAATGGCTGGTCGAGGAAGCGAAGAGCATGGGCATCGGCGGCGCGACGCTGATCGCTGCGAGCGAAGGCTTCGGCCATCACCGGCGCCTGCACCAGATGCACTTCCTCAATTTCCCTGACCAACCGCTCGAGGTCGTGATGGCAGTGACGGCGGAGGAGGCCGATCGAATCTTCGCGCGGCTCGACGCGGAGGGGATCAAGGTCTTCTACTCGAAGACGCCCGTCGAATTCGGAACGATTGGAGGCGGCGATGACTGAGATCTGGAGCCAGGCCGCGCTTTGGCTCGGGCTCGCGCTCGTCGCCACGCTCGCGTCGATCCGCCTGCGGATCGCAACGGCGCTCTCCGAGATCGTCGTTGGAACGATCGCGCAATTGATCATCGGCGCGGGGCTCGGCGTCGCGCTGCTCGACGGAGATGCGAGCTGGATCAAGTTTCTCTCGGGCGCCGGTGCGATCCTCCTCACGTTTCTTGCGGGAGCGGAGCTCGATCCGCAGGTGTTCCGCCGCCAATGGAAGCAGGCGGGTGCGATCGGAATGGTGAGCTTCATCGTGCCGTTCCTCGGATGCGCTGCGATCGCTCGCTGGGCGCTCGGCTGGAGCGCCGACGCGAGTTGGCTCGCGGGCATCGCGATGTCGACGACGTCCGTCGCCGTGGTCTATGCCGTCATGCTGGAGTTCGGGCTCAACGGGACCGATTACGGCAAGGGGGTGCTCGCCGCGTGTTTCGTCACCGACCTCGGAACGGTGGTCGCGCTCGGAATGATCTTCGCCCCGTTCACGTTCCGAACGCTCGTGTTCGCAACGTCCGGCGCCCTCGTGTTCTTCGTCCTGCCGTGGCTCACCCCCCGGTTCTTTCGCAGTTTCGGCAACCGGCCGTCCGAGCTCGAAGCGAAATTCCTGATGGTCTGCCTCTTCGGCCTCGGCGCGCTCGCGACCTGGGCCGACAGCGAAGCAGTGTTGCCCGCATACCTTCTCGGGATGGCCCTCGCGGGAACGGTCGGGAAGGATCACGCGCTGATTCGACGCCTGCGAACGCTGACGTTCGGATTTCTCACGCCGTTCTATTTCATCCGCGCAGGGTCGCTCGTATCGTTGCCGGCACTCATCGCCGCGCCCGTCGCGTTCGTGCTGCTGCTGTTCGGCAAGATGGTGACGAAGGTCGTCGGCGTCTATCCGGTGACTCGCGTTGCGGCTTCGCCAAGGCAGGAGGGCATCTACACGACGCTGCTGATGTCGACGGGCCTGACGTTCGGCACGATTTCGGCGCTGTTCGGCCTGTCGCATGGCATCGTCGACCAAGGGCAGTATTCCGCGCTCGTGGCTGCGGTGATCGGCAGCGCGGTTGTGCCGACGATGATCGCCAATGCCTTCTTCCTGCCGCGACATCTGTTGCGCAGCGACTCGGCTCCGAGCGCGCCTCCGGTCGCCGCCCCGAGCACGACGGTCCGGAGGACGCAATGATCTCGCGCGTACTGTTGGGCTACGACGGGTCGCCCGCCGCTTTCGATGCCTGCAGGTTTGCCGCCGACCTTGCGCGCCGCTACGAAGCGGAGCTTCACATCCTCGCCGTCGCCCGCCCTCCGGAGTTCGGGACCGAAGTGGAGACCGGCGAGCTGATCGAGCAGGGGAAGCGGCACTGCGCGCAATTGCTGATGGAGTTGCAGGCAAGGCTTGGCGAAGGCGAGCTCAGTACGAGCTTCGAAGTCGCTGTCGGGCACCCGGCCGAGCAGATACTGCTGTGCGCCGAGCGCTTGCGCGCCGATCACATCGTCGTCGGCCATCGCGGCCACACCTTGTTCACGCGCTGGCTGCTGGGCTCGGTCGCTCGCCAGGTGATCGCCCACGCGCCATGTGCGGTCACCGTGGTGCGCGCGAAGGAACCGCATGCTTGAGGTTGCCGTTCCCGGCGGGTGGGCGCTGCGCTTGCGGTACCTCGTCGCCGATTTCAACGGCACGCTGGCGGTCGACGGTGTGCTCATCCCCGGCGTGGCGGAAACGCTGCGGACGCTCGCCCCAACGCTCGAGATCCACGTCGTTACTGCGGACACATTCGGCCGGGCGCAGGAGGCGATGGCCGGACTCCCCTGCGCAACGACGATCCTGCCGCCGGGTGATCAGGATTCGGCGAAGCGGCGATACGTGGAACGCCTCGGCGCGGGCGAGTGCGTGTGCATCGGCAACGGAAGGAACGACCGCGCGATGCTCGCGGCGGCCGGTCTCGGCATCGCGGTCATCCAGCGCGAGGGCGCCGCCGTCGAAACGCTGCTCGCGGCGAAGGTCGCGGTTCCGGACATCGGGGCGGCGCTCGGTCTGCTTCTCAATCCGGCGCGGCTCACTGCGACGCTGCGGCTTTAGAATGCGCGGGAACGATTGCCCGAAGTCGTGGAATCCCCGAAGAGTCTGTGGAGTGCATCGGCACGCACGCCGGCGCCGACGTTCGTCGATGTCGAAGACAGGATCGACACGGACGTAGCGATCGTCGGCGGCGGGTACACCGGACTCAGTGCCGCTTTGCACTTGGCCGAAGGCGGTGTCCGCGTATGCGTCGCCGAGGCCGAGGACATTGGCTTCGGCGCGAGCGGCAGAAACGGCGGACAGGTCAATCCGGGCCTGAAGCTCGCGGAACCGGAAGTCGTTGCACGTCTCGGTGAAGCGGGAAGAGCCCTCTTTCGCCTCGGCGAGGAGGCGACGGACTTTCTCGCCGACCTCGTCCAACGCAAGAACTTCGATTGCAGATTCGTTCGACCCGGTCTCATCCGCCTCGCGCACAATAAGGCGGCGGCACATGCGCTGCAATCAGCGCTGCGCAAATTGAACGACCGCGGGATCGAGGCGCACTGGCTGGATGCGGGCGCGGTCGAACATCTCGTGGGCACTCGCCGCTATGTCTCCGGCATCCTCGATCCTCGAGGCGGCAGCGTACAGCCGCTCGAGCTCGTCCGTGAGTTGGCGCGAGTCGCGGCGAGCGCCGGAGCGCGGATCTTCACCCGCTCCCGGGCAGGACGACTATCGCGAAGCGACGGCCGCTGGCAGGTCGACTTTCCGAACGGCCGCATCGTTGCGGAGCGCGTGATCGTTGCGACCAACGGGTATACGGACGCACTGATACCGGGACTTGCCCGGTCGGTGCTGCCGGTCAACAGCTTCCAGGTTGCGACAGAGCGACTCGATGAGTCGCTATTGCAGCAAATTCTGCCTGGAGGGAACGCCGTCTATGACAGTCGCAGGCTCGTTCTCTATTTCCGCAAGACTCCCGACGGGCGCATCGTGCTGGGCGGCAGAGCGTCGTTCGTGTCGGGTCGATCGATCCCGGAAGAGTGCTCCGACTATGCGATCATCGAGAAGACGCTGAAGGATATCTTTCCTCAGCTTGTCTCTGAACAGATCGCATTTCGCTGGACGGGCCTCGTCTGCATTACGCCCGACGCTCTGCCGCACTACCACGAGCCCGCGCCCGGAC
>DASSGI010000242.1:0-2096 GCA_035857655.1 Casimicrobiaceae bacterium
TACACCGCCGTGAGCGGCCGCTTCACCGAAGCCACCGGTCTCACCGAAGCCGATTACCTTGGACGGACGCGGTGGGACCTGCCGGGCGTCCTTCCTCCCTCCGAGGGCTGGAAGGCGCATCGCCTGCGTCTCGCGGCGCACCTGACCTTTCACGACCTGGAGGTGACGCGTTGCCTCCCGGACGGTTCGCATCGCTACTCGCTCGTGAGCGGTGAACCGGTGTTCGACGAAAAGGGTCGATTCCTCGGTTACCGCGGCATCGGCCGGGACGTGACCGAGCAGAAGATGGTCCAGGATCGCGCGCAAAGGCTGGCGCGCTTCGACACTCTGACGGGACTCTACAACCGCTCGGCGTTCTTCGACTGTCTCGATCACGCGCTCGAGGCGGCGGCGCGAGATCACACGCAACTCGCCGTGCTGTTCATCGACCTCGACCGGTTCAAAGACATCAACGACGGGCTCGGCCACCTCATCGGCGATCAGGTGCTCAAGGTGATGGCGCAACGCCTGCAGCGCGCGGTGCGCAGCTCCGATACCCTGGCGCGGCTGGGCGGCGACGAATTCGTTCTTCTCGCCGAGAGCACGGCATCGACCACCGCCGTCGCCGATGTCGCGCAGCGCGTGGTCGCCACGCTGGGCGAGCCGGTGACGGCGCAGGGACACGAATGCCATCTCGGTGCGAGCGTCGGGATCGCACTGTATCCGGTCGACGGCGAGGATGCGCCGACGCTGCTCAAGAACGCCGACATCGCCATGTACCGCGCCAAGGCATTGGGGCGCAACGGCTTCGCGTTCTTCTCCGAAGCGTTGGATCAGCCGCATAAGGAGCGGATGCTGCTCGGGGCGAGCCTGCATCGCGCGCTCGAGCTGGATCAGCTGCTGTTGCTCTATCAACCGAAGACGTCGGTCGCGACGGGAGCCATGATCGGCGTCGAAGCGCTGATCCGCTGGAAGCATCCCGACCGCGGCCTCGTCGCGCCGGAAGCGTTCATACCGTTCGCCGAAGAAACGGGCCTCATCCTCGCGTTCGGCCGCTGGGTGCTTCTGACGGCGTGCCGGCAGGCGGTCGCCTGGCAGGCGCAGGGACTGCCGCCGTTCGCGGTGGCGATCAATCTGTCGGCGCGACAGTTCAACGATCCGGATCTTGCTTCGTGCATCCTCGGCGCGCTGAAGGAAACGGGACTCGACCCGCGGCTCCTCGAGCTCGAGATCACCGAAAGCGTGATGGTCGATCAGCACGAGCGTGCGCTCGAGACGCTGCGGCAAGTCAAAGCGATGGGCGTGCGTGTCTCGATCGACGACTTCGGCACGGGCTATTCGTCGCTCGCGCGGCTCAAGAAGCTGCCGATCGACGCGCTCAAGATCGACCGCTCGTTCGTCGGCGACATCGCGATCGACCCGGATGACGCCGCGATCACCGCCGCGATCATCGCCATGGCGCACTCGCTGCGCCTGCGAGTCGTCGCCGAAGGCGTCGAGACCCACGAGCAGGCGCGGTTCCTGCGCGAGCGCGGTTGCGACGAAATGCAGGGTTTCCTCTTCGGCCGTCCCGTGCCGCCGCAGGAGATCGCGTCGTTCGCCCGGCACCCCGCGCGCGCAGCACTCTCGCTCGTCAGCGCCGTGCGGTAGGCGCACCAGCCTCGACCCCATCGGTCGCGTCGCCCTTCGAGAGCAGCGCCAGCGCGCTGTCGATGGCTTTCTCCCGTTCCACCAAACGGCCCGCAGCGAAGGCACGCTCGAAATCACCCGCGGCGTGCGCCGCGCGCACTTGCGCGTAGCAGCGCCCGTACTCTTCGCGGTGCGGCGCGAATACCGGCACTTGCCATCGGGTGCGGAGAGCCGCTGCGCAGCCGAGCAGCGTTGGCGCGACGTCTGCGTCGGGGCATGTCGCGGCGACCGTTTCGAGAAGGCTCGGCAATCCGCGGCCGGGGCCCAGCCAACGGTGCACTTCGATCGCGTCGCACATCGCGCGTCGTGCCGCTTCATGGTTGCCCAGTGCATGGTGAACGCGCACCAGCAGCCTGAGCCCGCTCGCGCGGATCGCGCGGGAGCCGGTTCTGGAAAACGTATCGACGACCGACTCGGCCAGCGGCAGC
>DASSGI010000243.1:0-7928 GCA_035857655.1 Casimicrobiaceae bacterium
CGGACGGCGGCGCGGCGTTCAACTATGCGATTCGCGTGCCGAAGGGCGTGATCGCCGTGATCGCGCCCTGGAACCTGCCGCTGCTGCTGATGACGTGGAAGGTCGGACCGGCGCTTGCCTGCGGCAACACGGTCGTCGTCAAGCCCTCCGAGGAAACGCCGTCGACCGCGACGCTGCTCGGCGAAGTGATGAACAAGGTCGGTGTGCCGAAGGGCGTCTACAACGTCGTCCACGGGTTCGGTCCGAACTCCGCGGGTGAATTCCTCACGCGTCATCCGGGCATCGCGGCGATCACGTTCACCGGGGAGACACGCACCGGCACGGCGATCATGAAGGCTGCCGCCGAGCGCACGCGCGCGGTATCGATGGAGCTCGGCGGCAAGAACGCCGGCATCGTCTTCGCCGACGCGGATTTCGAAGCCGCCGTCGACGGCATCGCGCGCGCGAGCTTCGCCAACACCGGACAAGTCTGCCTCGGCACCGAGCGCGTCTACGTCGAGCGCAAGATCTTCGACAAGTTCGTCCCCGCGCTCGCGAAGGCGGCCGAAGCCATGAAGATCGGCCGTCCTGAGGCGCCCGGCACGCAGCTCGGGCCGCTGATCAGTCACGAGCATCGCAACAAGGTGCTGTCGTACTACAAGAAGGCGGTCGACGAGGGCGCCAAGGTCGTGACGGGCGGCAAGGTTCCGGATATGGGCAAGGAGCTCGCCGAAGGCGCGTGGATCACGCCGACGGTATGGACCGGTCTTCCCGAGACGGCGACCGTCGTGCAGGAGGAGATCTTCGGCCCGTGCTGCCACGTGCAGCCGTTCGATACCGAAGCCGAAGCCGTTCGAATGGCGAACGACACGAAGTACGGCCTCGCGACCACCGTGTGGACCAGCAATCTCGCGCGTGCGCACCGTATTGCGGCGAAGATCGAAGTCGGCATCTGCTGGATCAACAGCTGGTTCCTCCGCGATCTGCGCACCGCATTCGGCGGATCGAAGGACTCGGGCATCGGCCGCGAGGGCGGCGTGCACTCGCTCGAGTTCTACACCGAGCTGCGCAACGTCTGCGTGAAGCTCGACGCCGACAAGGACGCGCCGGTCGAGCGCCGCGAAGCCAATTCCCAGGCAGGCTGGGACCGCGAGCCCGGGAAGGAAACCGTCGGAGCGCAGAAATGACGGGCGGCGTCATTGCCGCGACGCTCGCTGCGCACGTCCCGACGCTCGGGAGGTCCGAGAACACGCCGGACTACCAGCAGACGCTCGTGCAGGCCGAGCGCAAGCTCGGTGCGGCGATCCGCGCCGCGCTCAAGCCGGACCTGTGGGTCATCGTGTCGACGCACTGGGTGTCGACGTTCAACTGGTTCTCGACCTGCCAGCCGAAGCACGAAGGGTTGTGCGTCGCGCAGGAAGCGCCGAACCTGATTCCCGGCCTGCCCTACAAGTATCGCGGCGACCCGGAATTTGGCGCGGCGCTCGTCGACGCCTGGAACGCAGTCAACGTCGCAGCCGTCCGCAACGAGGCGGCGAACTACAGCTGGGACTACGGGACGTACGTGCCGCTCAAGTACCTCGATCCGGACGGCGAGGTGCCCGTGGTCGGCATCCCCGTCGTGCTGATGGCCGATCACGCCGAGTGCCTGCGCGCGGGCGCCGCGGTGCACGCGACGGCCAAGAAGCTCGGGCGCCGCGCGGTATTCGTTTGCAGCAGCGCGCTTTCGCACCTGCTCGTGCGCGGTCGCCACAACTGGCCGACGCCCGAGCGCGTCGAGGCCGACAAGCGCTTCGTCGAGCAGTTGAAGGGCGGCGCGATCGACGAAGTGATCGCGGGATTCGCCGAGTACAGCAGGAAGGTCGTCGCAGAAATGGGTGGTCGGGCGCTCGCGACGATGCTGGGCGCGGCCAGCGCCGTGTCGCGCGACGGCAAGCACGTGCTCGCGCAGCAGTACGGCGACTACGCGCAATCGTCGGGAAGCAACAACGCGGTGCTGCTGATCTCGGACCAGCAAACGCTCGACACGGTCGGCAAGCGCGCCGTCGACGACAAGAAGCCGATGCCGCACGTGACCGACAAGGACCTCGCGAAACTCGAGGAGACCGAATGAGCGAGGCGGGCGAGCGTGAAGCGAGCCAAGGCGCGAAGCGCGCGTCGCCGAGCGATTGAGCGCGGCGACACGCCACGCATGCGAGCCGATGACCGTACAAGGAGCCGCGAATGAGCGTCGAACCTAAAGTCATCCAGGATGTCGCCGCGCGATTGCGGCAGGCAGCGGAATCGGGCAAGCCGATCCCGCCGATTCGCGAAACGCTCGAAGCCGGCGGCGTGGCTGCTGCGTACGCCGTGCAGCAGGCGAATACGGAGCATGCGCTGAAGCAGGGACGCCGGCTCGTGGGCCGCAAGATCGGACTCACGTCGAAGTCCGTGCAAAAACAGCTCGGAGTCGACTCGCCGGACTTCGGGATGCTGTTCGCCGACATGGCGCTCTACGACGGCGAGGAAGTCGCGATGAAGCGGCTGATGCAGCCGAAGGTCGAGGCCGAGATCGCGTTCGTGCTCGAGCGCGACCTGACGCGCCCGGGGGCGACGCTCGCCGACGTCGTATCGGCGATCGCGTATGCGCTGCCCGCGGTCGAGATCGTCGGTAGCCGCATCGAGAACTGGAACATCAAGCTCCTCGACACGGTTGCCGACAACGCATCGTCGGGGCTGTTCGTGCTCGGGACGCAGCCGCGCAAGCTCGACCAGATCGATCTGCGGCTGTGCGGAATGGCGATGGAGCGGCGTGGGGAGCCGGTGTCGTTCGGCGCCGGAGTCGCCTGCCTCGGCAACCCGCTCAATGCGGCGCTTTGGCTCGCACGAACGATGGTCGAAGTCGGCAGCCCGCTGAAGGCCGGCGACATCATCATGAGCGGCGCGCTCGGTCCGATGGTCGGCGCCTCCGCCGGCGACGTGATCGACACGCGGATCAACGGTCTCGGCACCGTGCGCGCGGCATTTGTCGCGTAGGACTCAACGGAGAGAACCTCATGGCGGACATCAAAGCTCTCGCCCAGCGCGTCGACGACGCGGCACGGTATGCGAAGGAGATCCCGCAGCTCACCGAGCAGATCACGCTCGCCGACGCCTACGCGATCCAGAAGGAAAGCCTAGCGCGCCGATACTCGCGCGGCGAGCGGCAAGTCGGAATCAAGATGGGATTCACCAGCCGCGAGAAGATGGTGCAGATGGGCGTTCACGACATGATCTGGGGACGGCTCACCGACCGCATGATCGTCGAGGACGGGGGCACCACGTCATTCAAGACCTACGTTCACCCGCGCATCGAGCCCGAGATCGCGTTCCTGCTGAAGCGCGAGCTGGTCGGCACCGTGACCCCGCTGCAGGCGCTCTCCGCCGTCGAGGCCGTCGCGCCGGCGGTGGAGCTCATCGATTCGCGCTACCAGGCGTTCAAGTTCTCGCTGACCGACGTCGTCGCCGACAATTCGTCGTCGTCGGGCTTCGTCGTCGGGCCGTGGCATTCGCCGGACGTCGACTTCTCGAACCTCGGCATCGTCGTGTCGTTCAACGGCTCGCCCGTCCTAGTGGGCTCGACGGCGGCGATTCTCGGTCATCCGTTGCGCTCGCTCGTCGCCGCCGCACGCTTCGCCGCCGAAGCCGACGAGCCGCTCAAACCCGGCTGGCTCGTCATGGCGGGCGGCGCGAGCCACGCCGAGGCGCTGAAGCCCGGGCTCTATGTCGAATGCGAGGTGCAGAACCTCGGCCGCTGCTCGTTCAACGTTGTGGAGTAGCCGCTATGCCTATCGCAATCGTTCACCTGATGGAAGGGCGCGACGACGAGAAGAAGGCACGCGCGATCGCCGCGATCACGCAAGCGATCGTCGAGACGCTCGACGCGAAGCCCGAATCGGTGCGCGTGATCCTGCAGGAGATTCCCAAGACCCAATGGGGGATCGCGGGCAAGCCTGCGTCGGAAAGGAAATAGACCGGCTGTGCGAGCCCGCTCCGTCGGATGAGCGGATCGGCATCCGCGTAACGACGGGCGAATCGCGGGCTTGCGCTGCCTGCGAAACATCACGCGCGGAACGGCGAAGCTCCGCGCAGAAGCAAATCGAAACCGAGAGGCTGAACATGGCATCCAAGCAAGACGTCACGAGCTCATTCACCAGGGAGGAGGGCGTCATCCATATGGGCGGCATCGACGCGCTCGTGCGCCTGACGCTCGACCAGGTGCGCGCCGACGCCCGGAGAGGCCTCAAGACCGGGATGTTCGTCTCCGGCTATCGCGGCTCGCCGCTCGGGATGCTCGATGCGGCGCTTCTGCGCCAGCAGAAGCTCCTTCTGCAGAACAATATCCACTTCGTCGACGGCATCAACGAGGACCTCGCGGCCACGGCGGTGTGGGGCACGCAGATGCTGCATGCCGTCGGCAACAAGAAGTTCGACGGCGTCACCGGCATGTGGTACGGCAAGGCGCCCGGTGTCGATCGCAGCGGCGACGCGCTGAAGCATGCGAACTACACCGGCATCGACCGCAACGGTGCTGTGCTGGCCGTGGTCGGAGACGACCCGACCTGCAAATCGTCGTCGCTTTGCAGCCAGTCGGAGCCGATGCTGTTCCACGTCGGCATGCCTTCGCTCTATCCGGGGAACGTCCAGGAGATTCTCGACCTCGGTCTGCACGGCTACCTGATGTCGCGGCTTTCCGGCCTCTGGGTCGGCCTGAAGATCGTCACGAACGTCGCCGACGGCACGGGGTCGGCCGAAGTGTCGCCCGACCGCCTCAAGTTCGTCACGCCCGACTTGATGTTCGACGGCGAGGCGTTCGTGCCGAACATGAACCTCGGGATGAACGTGCGCTACGAAGCGCTCGAGATGGAGCGTTCGCTCTACACGCGTCGGCTCGAGGTCGCCAAACGCTATGCGCGTGCCAACAACCTGAACCGCGTCGTGTTCCAGAATCCCGACGCGTGGCTCGGAATCATCTGCGCGGGCAAGACTTACCACGACCTGCGCCAGTCGTTCCTCGAGCTGGGCCTCGACGACGACGCGCTGCGCCGCTATGGCGTGCGCATTCTCAAGATGGGCATGCTGTTTCCGATGGAGCCGACGGCCGTTCGCGATTTCGCGAAGGGCCTCGAGGAGGTCTTCGTCGTCGAGGAGAAGCGTCCGTTCCTCGAGATGTTCGCGAAGAACGTGCTCTACGGGACTGCCAACGCGCCGCGCATCGTCGGCAAGTTCGACGAGGAGGAGAAGGAGCTTCTTCCCGGCTGGGGCGAGCTCGAGTCCGACGTCATCGGTCGGGCGCTCACCTCGAGGCTATCGCGCAAGTCGCGGATCGAGTCGGCCGAAGCCTGGCTGGCCCGTCTCGACGAGATCCACGCGCGCGGCAAGCTCGCGACGTCCACGCGAACGGCCTGGTACTGCTCGGGTTGCCCGCACAACAGCTCGACGAAGGCGGTCGAAGGCAGCCTCGTGTCGGCCGGGATCGGCTGCCACACGATGGCGATGTGGATGGGGCGCAACGTCGTGATGGGCACGCACATGGGCGCCGAGGGCACGCAGTGGATCGGGATGGCACCGTTCACCGACCAGAAGCACATCTTCCAGAACATGGGCGACGGCACGTACGCCCACTCGGGCAGCCTCGCGATCCGCTATTGCGCGGCGACGAATACGAACATCACGTTCAAGGTTCTCTACAACAAGCACACGTCGATGACCGGCGGGCAGGCCATCACCGGCGCCGAGCCGATCTCCAACCTGGTCTCGGAACTCCTCGCGAACGGCGCGAAAAAGGTGATCGTAACGACCGACAATCCGATCAAATACTCGGGAGCGGGTCTTCCCGGCGGGACGGAGGTCTGGCACCGCGATCGCCTCGACGAGGCGCAGCGGGCGCTGGCGGCCACGCCCGGGACGACGGTGCTGGTCCACGATCAGGAATGCGCGGCAGAGCTCCGCCGCGCGCGCGGCCGCGGGCTCGCCGAAGAGCCGGAGCAGGTGATCGTCATCAACGAGCGCGTCTGCGAGGGTTGCGGCGACTGCGGCGAGAAATCGAACTGCGTGAGCGTCGAGCCCGTGCCGACGGAGTTCGGACGGAAGACGCGGATCCATCAGAGCTCGTGCAACAAGGACTACTCGTGCGTGAAGGGCTTCTGCCCGTCGTTCCTGACGATCACGCCGAATCCGGAGCCGGTCGAGGCCGGCGACGCCGGGAAGAAGAAGAAAAAGAAGGGCCGGATTCCCGCGCTCGACAAGACGCTTCCCGACCCCGTCTCGAAAGTCGATGCGAGCTTCGGCTTCGGCATCCATGTCATGGGCATCGGCGGAACCGGCTCGGTGACCGTGGTAGCGACGCTCGCCAACGCCGCGCGGCTCGAAGGCAAGTACGTGATCGGTCTCGACCAGACCGGGCTGGCGCAGAAGGGCGGCGCGGTGATTTCCGACATCAAGATCACGAACGCGCCGTTCGACGGCTCGAACAAGATCTCGGACGGACGCACCGATCTCTATCTCGGCTTCGACATTCTGAATGCGACCGACCCGAAGAACCTCGACAAGTGCCTGCCGACGCGGACGATCGCGGTGATCAACACGACGCAGACGCCCACGGGTTTGATGGTGACGGACCGACATGTCCCGTTTCCTTCGGTTTCCGCCCTGACGGCCGGCATCGATCGCGTTACACGGAAGGCGGAAAACATCTACATGGACGGGCAGGCGCTGGCGGAAGGCCTGTTCGGCGACGCGATGGCGACCAACAACTTCATGGTTGGCGTTGCGTTCCAGGCGGGGACTATCCCTCTCAAGGCCGAATCGATCGAAACCGCGATCAAGCAGAGCGGCGTCGCCGTCGAGATGTCGCTGGCGGCGTTCCGCTGGGGACGGATGGCGGTCGTCGACCGCGCGTTCGTCGAAAGCGAGGCGGCAAAAGGACAGGGTGTCGTCGGCGAGCTCACGCGCGCGCCGCAGACTTCGGCGAACGCTCGCGCGATCGTCGATGCCGTCGGCGCGCAGGGCGAGGTCAAGCGGCTGCTCGAGATTCGCGTCCCCGACCTGATCGACTATCAGGATGAGGCGTACGCGAAGCGCTACGCCGAGGTCGTCAAGCGCGTCGTGGCCGCCGAGCAGAAGGTGGTGCCGGGGAAGAGCGCGCTCGCCGAGGCCGCTGCACGCTATCTCTACAAGCTGATGGCGTACAAGGACGAGTACGAGGTCGCTCGGCTTCATTCCGATCCCGCGTTTCTCGCGAAGCTCGATGCGCAGTTCAAGAACGGCTACACGGTCAAGTACAACCTCGCGCCGCCGACGATCTCGAAGCGCGATCCGATCACCGGCGAGCTGCAGAAGCGCCAATTCGGGCCCTGGATGCTGTCCGCGTTCCGGACGCTCGCAAAGTTCAAGGGCCTGCGCGGCGGCGGGCTCGACTTCTTCGGCAAGACCGAGGAGCGCCGCCACGAGCGCCAGCTGATCGACGACTACGTGAAGCAGCTCGACGAGGTCTGTGCGAAGCTGAGCCCCGCCAATCACGCCGCCGCCGTCGCGCTCGCGAGCGTGCCTGACGAGATCCGCGGCTACGGTCACGTGAAGGAACGCAACATCAAGGCTGCGAAAGCGCTCGAAGCGAAGCTGCTGCAGGCGTTCCGCAGCGCGCAGCAAGTGCGTGTTGCGGCCTGATCCCCGGGGGAGGAAGATGAACGAGCTCAACGGCCACGATTTCGAGGACATGCACGTCGGGATGACGGCGACGTTCGCCAAGACGATCACCGAGGCGGACATCGTGCTCTTCGCCGGGGCGTCCGGGGACAACAACGCGATGCACATCAACGAGGAGTTCGCGAGCACGACGCCGTTCAAAGGCCGAATTGCGCACGGCATGCTGTCGGCGAGCGTCATCTCGGCAGCGATCGCCAACAAGTTGCCCGGACCGGGTACGATCT